>NZ_JBMNDO010000135.1:0-20635 GCF_052542855.1 Streptomyces sp. SAS_281 | reverse complement strand
TCACAGGCGGGCGGTCGCGGGTTCGCGCCCCCCCGCCCCTTTGCCCTCGGTCGCCGGACGGGCCTGGACCTGCCGTTCGGGCGCCCTCGATCGCCGGACGGGCCGGGAGGGGCCCGGCGGGCCGGTAGCGGCGCGGGTGGGCCGGAGTTGCCGGGGCGGGCGGGGAGCCGGGTCAGTACAGGCGGGTTTCCGTGGTGGCTTCCGGCGGGGGCGGCTGGCGGCGTTGCCAGTCCTGGGCCAGTTCCGTGGGGAAGCGGCGGCCGCTGCGGGAGAGGACGACGCCCTCGGCCAGCTGGAGTTCGTCGCCACCGCGGTACTGCCGTCCGGCGGGGCGCAGGGGCTGCCAGGGGCCCGGACCCGGGCGCCACTGGGTGCCGTACGTGCTGTGGTCGGTCACGTGCACGATGCCCCCCGTCACCCGTAGCTCCACGTGGCTGCGGCTGAGTCCTCCGGTGAGGTGGTCCGGGACGAGGCCGTGCAGTGTGATGCCGCCCGCGCCGGGGGCCCGGCCCACCTTCACCCGGGTGCCGTCCTCCAGGGTGAACCGGCCCTTCAGCTCCCCCACGACCAGCAGCTTCAGCTGAACGGTCGCGCGGCGCGGGCCCTCGTCGACCAGCGCGGTGCCGTGGTTCTGGCAGCGGGGGACACCCCCGACGACGCGCGGCAGCAGCGCGGCGCTGCCCTTGTGCGTGTCGTACAACGTGCAACGGCGCTCCTCACAGCGCCAGTTGCGGCCGACGATGTCGAAGCGCGGGGTGCGGTGCCCGTCCAGCAGGCCCATCTTCTTCAGCACGTCCTCCTCGTGCTTCCGGGACATGTCCACCGCGCGGGCCACCCCCATGTCGACGGGAACCAGCCGGACCGTGCGCCCGGCGGCCGGGACGGCCTCCAGGAAGTCGTCGGTGTTGCCCTGGAGCCACGGGTGCTCGTCCCGGTGGCCGCGGAAGCGGTCGCCGCTGATGACCGGGATACCGGTGTACGCGCACAGTTCGAGCAGCCGGGGATCGGCGTCCGGCAGTTCCTCCACGAGACCGCGGTCCACCCAGCGGCCGAGCAGACGGATGTCGGCGGGGTCGGTGAACTCCTGGCGGCCCCCGCGCCGCAGGCTCGCGTCGGCCACCAGGTACAGCTTGACGTCCGGGTCGCGGGCGAGCGCCTTGGCGGCGTCCACCAGGAGGCTCAGCCGGCGCAGGGAACGGGCGCCGGGTTCGCCCAGGTGCTGGTTGCGCACCACATGGGAGAGATCCACCAGGAAGCACGCCTCGGTGAAGTCCGTGGTGAGGTGCTTTTCCATCGCGGGACGCCTTCCCCGAGAAGCCGGTCCGACAGAACTGATTGCGTGTTAATTCCCTTGCTCTGCAACTATATTGGCCAGTTCGGTGGCAGGCGCGAGCAACGTGGGGGCGTTCCGGTGTCGGAGTGGGGTTCGTTCGTGGACGAGACACCGCCGCGGCCGGCCGCGCCACCGCCGGACAACCGCCCGCAGACCGGGCCGGCGGCCGGCCAGGACACCGGGGGCGACGGCTGGGGCAGCTTCGCCGACGAGGTGCCGGCCGCGTCCGGCGGGCAGGCACCGCCCGCCGTGCCGCCGCAGCCCGCCCAGCGGCCCCAGGCCATCCCCGCGCCCTCCCCCGAGGTCGCCGCGTCCCTGCTGACCGCGGGCGAGACGCTGTGGGCCGAGGTGGACGGGCAGGTCGCCGTGCTCGGCTCGGGCTGCCGGGTCGCCGTCGTCCCGGACGAGGACGGGGATACGGGGGCGGACGGGTTCACCGGCTGGCGGCCGGTGGTCGTCGTCGACCCGGCCGCGCTCACCGTACGGCTCGTCCCGCTCGCCCTCGCCGACCCGCCCATCGGCGCCGCGACCCCGGTGTCGGAGCTGTACGAGGACCCCGAGCCGCACGCCTCCGCCGCGTCCGGCCGGTCAGGGGTGTTCCCGGTCGGCCAGGGCCCCGATCTCGACACCCTGCTCCAGCGCGCGGTCGCGGAGGAACGCGCCGCGGCCCGGGCCGACGCGGAGGCGCGGACGCGCCGGGCGGAACGCGAACTCGCCGAGGCCCAGGCGGAGGCGCGGGCCCGGGCCGAGGCGGCCGAGGCGCGGGCGGCGGAGCGCGAGCAGCGCGCGCAGGAGGCGTCCCGGCGTGCGCGGACGTACGCCGAGCAGCAGATCGCGCAGGCCCGCGACGACGTCGCCGCGGTCGTCCGGCAGTGGCAGGAGCGGGCGCAGTGGGCCGAGGACCGGGCGCTGCGGGCCGAGGCGGAGGTCGCCCGGCTGGGTGCCGAGCTGGCCAGGGCGGAGCAGGCCGGAGTCCTCCAGCATGTGCGCGACCGCAGACGGCGGGCCAACGGCGGCCGCTGAAAAGGGAGTTACGAGGGGGATATGAACGTGGAACCGCCCGCAGAGGCAGCCGGCAGCGGCGCCGTCGCCCTGCCGGAGATCACCGTCGAGTGGCCGCAGACGCTGGCGCCGACCCTGCGCGACAGTGTGCTCGACGCGCACAGCCTGGCCCGCGACGACCTGGTCGGGGCCCTGCCCGGACTGTGGCGGGCGGTCGACGAGGCCCTGGACCTCGCCGGGCCCGGGAGCCTGGTCGCGGAGTCCGTCCGGCACGACGCGTACGAGGGCTGGCAGGTGGCCGCGCTGCCCCGCTACGACCTGGAGGGGCGGGTCCGCGCCCGTGACCGCGGGGACGGGGCGCCGCACACGGCACCCCAGCTCCGGGACCGCAGGGCGCTGGTCAGGGCCCTGGTGGACGCCGTGGCGGAGCGGCCGTCCCTGGACGTGCGCGACGCCCTCCACATGCTGGACGTGTTCGCCGGGGCCTTTCCGCCCGGTCTGGACGCGGTCTGCCGGCGGCTGCTCGGGCACGACCTGAGGCACGGCGTCGCCGCCGGTCTCGCCCCGCTGCACGAGGCGCTGGACCGGCGTACGTCCGAAGGCGTGTCGACACGCTGCTACCGCGAATCGGGGGTCGGTTCGCGCAAGGCCAAGGGTGACCCGGCCACGGACAACGAGGACACGGCGGGGGCGTCCACCGGGCCGGGCGGAGTGCTGCGGTGCGCCGTCTTCGACGGGGTGACCGGGGACGGCGACGGCACGGGCGGCACGGCGGCGCGGGCGGCCCTGGAACAGGTCGTGCGCCGGTGGCGGCTGGAGGAGGCGGCGGACGGCGGCGCCCCCGATACACGCCCCAGGGGCGCGCCGGGCGACCCGCAGGCCCAGGTCCCCGGGGACGAGCACCGGGGTGCTTTCCGGCCCGGTGAGCTGATCGGGGAGCTGGACGCGGCGGTCGGACGGGCCACGGCCGAGGGCAGCGCGGCCGCGGTCCTGGCGACGGTGCGGCCGGACGGGACCGCGTCCGTCGTGTCGGTGGGCGACGCCGAGGCATGGCTGATCCGCCCGCTGCGCGTACCGGCGGGGGAGATCCCGTACACGGCCTGGAAGCTGACACCCGCCCACACCGGATTCGCCGAGCGGCTGCGGGTGACCGCCGACGCGGAGGGCGAGGAGTCGCAGCTCGTCTCCTTCCTCGGCGGCGGCGCGGCCCGCTGGGCGCACCGCACCTTCGAGGTCGGCCCCGGGGACCTGCTGCTCCTCGCGTCCGACGGGGCGACCGAACCGGAGCGGGACCGGTGGTTCGGGGCCGTACTCGCGGAACTGACCGCCCAGCTCGACGCGTCGGGCCGGCCGACGGCGCCCGCCCTCGCCGCCGCTCTCGTGCAGCGGGCCGAGGCGTTGGGCGGATGGGACAACGCGACCGCGCTGGTCTGCGCGGTGGGGGAGGCGAAGGACTGATGAGCGCCACCGAGGACATCAAGATCACCGCGGACCGGCAGGAGGTGCACATCGGGGAGGAGTTCACCGTCCTGATCGCCCCGCGCGAGCTGGGACGCCGTGACCGGGTCGCCGAGGGCGTCGCCTACGTCCTCGCTGTCGACGACAGCTACTCCATGGAGATCAGGGCCGATTCGACCAGCGACGAGTTCGCCGACCCGGACGACCCGGACCGGCCGAGCCGCAAGCAGGTCGCGGAGGCGGGCGTGCGGGAGCTGCTCGCCGCGCTGCCGGGCAACGCCCACATCGACGTGCTGACCTTCGCCCAGAACGCCGGGGTGCGCTTCTCCGGTGCCGCGGGCGAACTCCAGCGGCGCGGCCGGTGGAACGGCAACCTCGACGACGAGCGCCGCTGGACCAACATCGAGGGCGCGCTGCGGCGCGCGTACCAGCAGCTGGAGCAGCAGCGGGCGGCCTCGCGGCGGGTGGTGCTGTTCAGCGACGGCCTGCCGAACTTCGGCGAGACCGACCCCGGCCGGCTCGCCGCGCTCGCCGCCGAGGCCGCCGACCGCGAGCTGCACACCGATGTGATCGGCATCGGCGCCGGTGCCGACTTCGGGCTCCTGGAACGGCTGGCGCCGACCGGCCTGCCCGAGCACGTCGCGTCCCGGGCCGGGGCGGCGGGCGCGATGAAGCAGATCACGGCCCGGTTCGCGGCCTTCGGCCGGGACGTGGTGGCGGGCAGCGGCGAACTCTTCCTGGAGATCAACCCGAACTTCCCGGTCCTCGGCGTCTACCAGCTCGACCCGACGCGCCGGCGCATCGAGGGCGCGGTCGCGGACGGCGGCGGGCGGCGGCCCAGCCGGGTGCACCTCAAGCTCGGCGCGATCGGCGCGGGGGAGGAGGGCCAGCCCCTCTACGCGCTCGAACTGCGGGCCCCCGAGCGGATCAGCGCCGGCCCGATGCCCGTACTGAAGGCGACCGGGTCCCTCGGTTCCGGGCGCGACGCCCGGCAGCTGGCCCCCGGCCAGATCGCGCTGCGTACCGTCGACAACCCGGCGTCCCCCATCCTGCAGCCCGACCTGAAGCGGCAGATCAGGGGCATCGAACTGGACCGGGAGATCAACGCGCGCATCGCGGCGGCCACTTCCGCGGGCGAACGCGAGCGGATCTACCAGGAGGGCGTCGAGCGGGCCGGGCGCATCCCCGCCCCCGAGCTCGTCGCCGCATACCAGCGGGCGAGCGGCGGCCTGCGCGAAGGGCTCGACCCCAAGGACGTGGCGAACGAGGCACGGGCGGCGTCCAGCCGCAGCTCCACGAAGTCCAAGCGGGACTGGTTCCAGCAGATCCCGGTCGAGACCCCCGACGAGATCCGGGCCCGGCGCAGGCGGTCCAGCCTCGACGACGACGATGACGACGACGCGGACTACGGCGGCGCCTACGGCAGCGGTACGTACACGGGCGGCAGCGGCACGTACGGCGGCGGCCTCGGCAGCGGTGCCTACGGTGCTCCGGCCACCCCGCCGCCCGCGGCCCCCACCCAACCGCCGCCGGGCCGGGACCCGCGGTGAGCGTGCCCGGCGTCATCATCGACGCCTCGAACGTCGCCGCCACCAGGAAGCGGCCCTGGCCCTTCTCCCGCGTCGTCGGGGTGCGCGACGCCTGGCTGCGCGAGCACCCGGGCAGCAGTGCGATCGCCGTGCTCGACGCCAGCGTCCGCCCCTTCCTCGACGAGCAGCACCTGGTGCGGCAGGCCGAGCGCGAGCAGTGGCTGGAGGTCCACCAGGGCGACGCCGACGACCGCATCCTGGCGCTCGCCGCGCAGTTCGGGGCCGCCATCGTCTCCAGCGACAACTTCCGCTTCGCCCGCCGCGAGCACACCTGGCTGCAGGGGAACAACTCCCGGGTCTGGTCGGTGCGCCGGATGCACGGCCGGGTCGTGTTCACCCCCCGCCACCTGGGCGTCGCCACCGACGAGCAGATCGAGCGCGACCGGCTGCACAAGCTGGACAAGGCCGGGCTGCTCCGCGAGGACGCGGAGGAGCGCTTCCGCTGCACCGATCCTGCGGGCACCTGCCTGCGCGGCGGTGCGGTCCTGCTGCCGCGCCAGGTCAACAAGGACGGCAACCGGTGGTTCTGCCGCTCGTGCGGCTACGAGGCGGTCGAGGTGGTCTTCGAGCCACCGGTCCCCGAAGACCTGGACGTGGGCCCGGTCCTGGTCACCGTGCAGCACGGGTACACCGTCCGGACGACGGTCACCGTCCCGCCGGAGGGCCTGACGCTGGGCCGGGTGTCGCGCTCACGTCCCGGCACCACCGATGTCACCGAAGGGCTCGGCGCCGGCCGGGCGGCCGAGATCAGCCGGGCCCACCTGCGCATCTTCCTGGACGACGACGGCCGGCCCCTCGCCGAGCACCTGCCCGAGAACAACGCCTCCTTCCTCAACCCGGAGCTGGACTTCGACGGACTGCCGCGCACCGCCCGGCTGGCCGTCGGCACCGCCTACGCGCTGGAGGACGGCGACGAACTCCACCTGGGCCCCGGCCTCGTACGGCTGCGCATCAGCAACGGGCCCGGCGGCCGGGACGCCGCCGGAAGCGAGGAGACCGGATGACCGGCTTCCGGCCCGGCTGGGTACGGGCCGACCACCCCGACAACCTGGGCTCGCCCCGGCTCGCCTGGATACCCGAGAGCTACGGCGACGACGGCCGGTTCCGCACCCGCCGCCTGCTCGCCGGGGCCGGCCAGGGGTACGCCGTACTCGCCCGGGACAGCTGGTCCGGCGGCGACGTGGTGATCAAGGGCATGTGGTGGTCCCAGGCCCATCTGGACGACCCGCGCAGCGTCCTCGGCGCGCTCGGCGAGCAGCAGAAGCAGCGCGACCAGGGACTGCGGGCCGCCCGGCAGGCCGCGCAGCTCACCCAGCAGTGCCCGGTCGTGATCAGCGTCGAGGCGCAGCCCTCCCCCTCGCTGCTCGCGGACGGACGGCACGGCGGTCCGGACGGCGGCCAGGTGCCGTACGAGAGCTTCCTCGTCCAGCAGTTCATCGGCCATCAGGGCGGGGTCTCGCGCACCCTCCAGGAGGAGATCGACGAACGGGCCGCCGCGCACCGCCGCTTCAAGCCCGACCAGCTCCTGGACCTGGCCGAGCAGCTGTGCAACACGCTCGCCGCGCTGCACGCCGACCGGCACAACGGCAGCGAGCACTCCAAGGGCTGGATCCACGCCGACATCAAGCCGGAGAACATCCTCGTGCTCGGGCCGCCCGCCCGGTACGTGCTCATCGACTACGACGCGGCCGTGCAGATCGGCGACCGCATCAGCACCACTACGCGCGCCTACGCCCCGCCCTCCGCCGAAGGCACCGACGAACCCTCCGAAATGGCCCCCGCCTCCGAACGGTTCGACATCTACATGCTGGGCGCCACCCTCGCCCACGCCGCCGCCCTGCGCAGGCTCACCGACCGCCAGGCGCGCGAGCTGTACGCCGAGGACTTCGACGTGAGCGCCCCGGCCCGCCGGTTCATCGCCAACCTGCGCTACGGGCCGATCCTCACCAACGCCCTCACCACCTGCCTGTCGGCGAAGAAGTTCCGGCTGGCCACCGTCGACCGGGTCCGCACCGACCTGGCCCGCGCCCGCAGCGCCACGGCCCTGCAGTCCGCGCTGCGCATCCTCGGGGAGCAGTGATGAACGACCGGCACACCTCGGCGCCCCAGGCCGGCGGAACCACCCTCACCCGGCTCCTCACCCGCATCCCCGGCCGCTCCGGCCGGATCTGGGAGCCGCACACCGTACAGCTGCGCCCCGGCCATCTGCGCTCGTCGGGTGGCGCCGCCGTCCGGGCCACCCGGCTGGTGAAGGACGAGGACGCCGACGCGTACGGGGCGCTGCGGGTCTTCCCGAACCGCCGGCAGCGGGGCCGGGCGGCGGCGCTCCTCGCCGCGGGCAATCCGGTCACCCCCGCGCTGCTGGACATCGTCGACCACCCCGGACTGCCGCCCGCCCTGGTCACCGCCTGGTCGCCCGGCGCCTCCTCGGTCCCCCTGCACGCCCTGCGGCAACGCGACGACCTCGACACCATGCTCGCGGCCGGCCACCGCTGGACCCCGGCCCAGGCCCTGCAGACCCTGGTCCCGCTGGGCCGGGCCCTGGACGACATGGCGCGGGCGGGATTCACCCCGCTGGAGCTCTCCCCGGACCACCTCGTCGTCAACTCCGGTTCGCTCGCCCTGGTCGGTCTCGGGCGCCACGGCTATGTGCCGTCCGAGGGCCGGCTGCCCGGGGCGCAGGGCATGTCCCTGCCGAGCGCTCTCCTGCTGGGCGAGGACCTGCCGCCCGCCTCCACCACGGGGCAGGACACGGCGGTGCGCTGGCGCGAGGTGCAGCTGCGGGCCCTGACCCGGCTGGCCGGCTGGATGGCCTGCGGACTGCCGCCCGCCGCCTGGGGACCGGTGCGCGGCCCCGCGGACCTCGGCGGATATCTGGCGGCGGCCGGCTTCCAGCGCGTGCCCGCGCTGCGCCCCGGGCAGCTCGCCGACACGCTGGCCCGCGCCGCCCGGCAGGAGGAGGAGGCCCGCGCCCTGCGGGACTTCACCGAGGCCGAGGCGCTGCTCGTGTACGACGACGCCGCGCAGGGGGCCGGTGGCGGCGGCCGGCTCGACATCAACCCCGAGGTGCTGCGCCTCGGGCTGCTGCACGACCACGGGCCCCGGGTGCTCGCGCTCGCCGCGTTCGAACAGCGCCGGCTCGGCACCCGGACGGCCACCCTGCTCTCCGGCGCCGGCTGGGTCCTGCTGAACCCGAAGGACTTCACCGCCCAGGTCTGCCGGGCCGCGGCCGCCGCCCCGGGCTCCCGGCTCGTCGTCGCGGGCCGGATCGGGGAGGAGGACCTGCGACGGATCGAAGGGGTGCACGGCGCGCCCGCCCAGCGCGTCGACCCGGACGATCTCAGCGCGTCCGTGCCCAGGATCGCGGGCCGCCCCGCCGACCAGCTGCCGTACCTCACCGACCGCGACATGGACGCCTACTCCGCGGAGCTGCTGGGCGGCGTGGGCGGCCAGGCGATGCGGCGGCGGACCTTCGCGGCGGGCTGGACGCTCGCCCTCGGCGGCGCCGACCAGATGCCCCCGCGCCAGCGCGGCAGGCTGCTGGACCAGATGACCGACTGCTTCGGCACCAACACCGAACTCCTGGTCGCCGTGCGCGCCCGGCAGAACGCCCCCGGCATGCGCAAACAGAACCGGCTGCTCGACGAGGCCCGAATGCGGCGCCTGGTCGCCGCGCTGTCCGGGGTCCCCGGCTCCCTCTTCCGCGACTGCCTGATGTCCGCGCTGCTGGGCCCCGCCGCCGAGGACCTGTACGACGAGGCCGCGCGCCGGCTGCTCCCGGTCGCGACCCGGCTCGCGGACGTCTTCGACCCCGACCGCCCGGTGGCGCCGGGGGAGCTGCTGATGGAGGACGCCCTGCGCGAGCGGTCCGGCATCCGCCGGGTCGGCCTGTACGGGCGGCTGTGCACCGCCGTGACCGAGGTGGCCCCGGCCCGGCTCGCCGAGGCCGTCGCCGGAATGGACGACGCGCTCGTCACCGCGCTCTGCGAGATCCCGGCGCCCAGCCTGCAGTTCCTCGCCGGCCGCCTGGAGGATCCGGAACTCCTCGGACTGCTCGGCCCGCACCTCCAGGGCGAGGACCTGGACCTGCTCAGCCGCTACACCCCGCAGATGTGGCGGATGCTGCTCGACGGGCTCCGGCAGCCCGAGCACCTGGGCGCGCTCGGCCTGGGCTGGGTGCAGATCGTGGCACAGGACCCGGCGGGCACGGTCGACGCCCGGGTGCTGCTCCGGATCGCGGCCGACGCCCAGGTCCCCGGCCGGGACGCGGTCCGCGCCCTGCTGGGCACCGGCGCCGAGCACTGGGGCACCGTCTGCGCCCACCCGCTGCTCGCGTCCCGCTGGCTGGCCGAGCAGGGCGACCTGGACATCGCGGAGATCACCGCCGCCTTCCCCGACCCGGAGGGGGCCCTCGCCCGCCTCGGCACACAGGGGCTGCGGCACGCTCACGAACTGGGCCTGGACCAGCGGGCGATGGAGATCCTCGGCGCCTACGCGCAGGGCCTGGGGCACCCGCTCGACGAGGTGCTCGTCGCGTTCCAGGAGCGGTCCTACGAGAGCGAGCAGGCGGGCCCGCTCGCCACCGCGGCAGCCGTCGAGTGGTCCCGTACCCAACTCGTGAGGGGCAAGCCGCTCAGCTGGATCGTGGGCAACGTGGTGGAGCGCCCCGGCCGGATACGCGACTGGGCGGTGAACGGCCAGGGGCTGGAGCGCCGGGTGGCCGAAGCGGTCCTGGGCACGTCCGGGGCGGGGGCCTCGGTGCTGGAGACGCTGCGGGCCGAGCCCGCCCTGCTGGCGCTGCTCGCCTCCCTGGGCAGCCCCGGACAGCGCGCCGCGCTCCTCGGTCTGTACGCCGCCGAGCCCGAGGCCGTCCTCGATCCGCGGGCCCGGCGCGAACTGCCCATGATCCTCGGCGCCCCGGACCCGGCCGCCGCGCTGCGGGCCCTGCTGCGGGAGGGGCTCGGGGTGATCGCCCAGCAGTTCGCGGACCGGCGCGGGCTCAGCCCCGAGAAGCGCCGGACGCTCGCCGGGCTCGCGCCGCTCACCGGGGTGCTCGCGGGGCCCTCGCTGGAGGCGGTGCTGACGCTCGGCGTCCGGTTCGGACCGCGCGTGGCGGTCACCGCGGCCGTTATCGAGCAGCGGCTGCCGGGCGCGGCGGACGCCCTCACCGTCTGGGGGCCGCGCTGGCTGCCGCTGCTCGCCGGGGGAGCCGGGCAGCGGGTGCTGCGGCTGCTGATCGAGCACGGGGAGCGGCACGGCGCCCGGAGCGGCCGGCTCACGCCGTGGCTGCTGGCGGCCGGTGAGGACGGGCTCGAACTGGTGGAGCGGTTCGGTCCGGACGCGCTCGACCTGGTCCTGTCGAGCGAGGCGCCGCCCGCCGACGCCCGGCTGCTCGGGGAGCTGCTGATGCTGCCGGGGCCGCTGGCCGTCCTGTACCGGCTGGTCACCGAGCACCGGCTGCCGGTCGCGTCCTGGCGGCGGGCCGCGTCGCTCCTGGCGGGCGGGGAGCGGCCGGAGCGGGTGCTGCTGCGGCTGTGGGCGGCGCCGGCGGGGCGGTGACCGGGAGGCGGGCGCCGGTCACCGCCCCGTCTACTTGCGGCCCGTGAACCTCTCGTACTCCTTCATCACGTCCTTCGCCGGGCCGTCCATGCGGAGGGTCCCGGATTCCAGCCACAGCGCCCGGTCGCAGGTCTCGGTGATCGACTTGTTGTGGTGGCTCACCAGGAACACCGTGCCGGCCTGTTCGCGCAGTTCGAGGATTCGGGCCTTGCTGCGCTGCTGGAAGCGGGCGTCGCCGGTGGAGAGGGCCTCGTCGATCAGCAGGACGTCGTGGTTCTTGGCGGCGGCGATCGAGAAGCGGAGGCGGGCGCCCATGCCGGAGGAGTACGTACGCATCGGCAGGGTGATGAAGTCGCCCTTGTCGTTGATGCCGGAGAACTCCACGATGCCGTCGTAGCGTTCGCGGATCTCCTCGCGGCTCATGCCCATCGCGAGGCCGCCGAGCATCACGTTGCGCTCGCCGGTCAGGTCGCTCATCAGGGCGGCGTTGACGCCGAGCAGCGAGGGCTGGCCGTGGGTGTGGACGCGGCCCTTCGCGGTGGGGAGCAGGCCCGCGATGGCTTTCAGCAGGGTGGACTTGCCCGAGCCGTTGGAGCCGATCAGCCCGATCGCCTCCCCCTTGTACGCGGCGAAGCTGACGCCCCTGACGGCGTGCACCTCGCGCACGCCCGGGGCCTGCCGGCGCGACGCGATCCGGCTCAGCGCGGAGGTGGCGCTGCCCCGGCCGGTGCGGGCGCCGTTGACCTTGTACGTGATGTGGACGTCGTCCACGACGACGGTGGGCACCCGGGAATCAGCCACGTCCGTAACTCTCCTCGGCCTTCCAGAAGTAGACGAAGCCGCCCGCTCCGCACACCAGGGCCCAGCCGGCGGCGACCGCCCAGACGTGCGGGGGCAGCTGGTTCCCGCCGAAGCTGTCGATGAGCGCGAACCTCACCAGGTCGATGAAGACGGCCGCCGGGTTCAGTTCGAGCGCCAGTTTCACCCAGTCCGGCACCCGGTCGCCGCGCAGCATCGTGTCCATGCTCCACATCACGCCCGAGGCGTACATCCAGGTGCGCAGCACGAACGGGGTGAGCTGGGCGATGTCCGGGGTGCGCGCGGCGAGGCGGGCCATGGCCATCGAGATCCCGGTGTTGAAGACGGCCTGGAGGGCCAGGGCCGGCACAGCCAGCAGCCAGGCCGGCTGCGGGTACTGCCCGAAGGCCAGCAGGATCAGGACCAGCGCGCCCAGCGAGAACAGCAGCTGCTGGAGCTGTTGCAGGGCGAGCGCGATCGGCAGCGAGGCGCGCGGGAAGTGCAGCGCGCGTACGAGGCCGATGTTGCCGCTGATCGCGCGGGTGCCGGCGGTGATCGAGGAGCTGGTGAAGGTCCAGATGAAGACGCCCGTGACCAGGAACGGGACGAAGTCCGGCACGCCGTGCTTCGTCTTCATCAGGATGCCGAAGATGAAGTAGTAGACCGTCGCGTTGAGCAGCGGGGTCATGATCTGCCAGATCTGGCCCAGCTTCGCCTGGCTGTACTGGGCGGTGAGCTTGGCCGTGGCGAAGGCCGTGATGAAGTGCCGCCGCCCCCACAGCTGCCGTACGTACGCGGGCAGCGAGGGCCGCGCGCCGCTCACGGTCAGCCCGTGCCGCGCGGCGAGCGCGGCGAGCTCGCCGGAGCCGTACACGGGCGGGGAGAGGGTCGGCGGGCTGTCCGCCGGGGCCGGGGCTGTTGTCTGGCTCACCACGATCGCTTTCGACGGGAGGCGGGCAGGCGGGGGCACGGCGTACGGGCGGAGAAGGACGCGCCCGGCGACGGGACGGGACCGTATCGTCGCAACGCCGAGGGTAGGACGTATCTGCGTCGGAACGCAACCGTTTCGTCGTCGCGGACTATGATTCGGCCATGACCACCGACCCCGGAAGCCGCCGCCGAGCCCCGGCGGGAGCCGCCGTCCTGCGCGAGGACGTGACCGACGCCATCCGCAGCGCGGTGTTCGCGGAGCTCGCCGCGGTCGGGTTCGCCCGGATGTCCATCGAGGGCATCGCACGCCGGGCCGGCGTCGGCAAGACCGCCGTCTACCGGCGCTGGAAGTCCAAGCTGCACCTGGTCCTGGACCTGGTCTCGGCCGTCGCCGCCCAGGGCATGCCCGCCCCCGCCACCGGCTCCCTCCACGGGGACGTGCGCTCCGTGCTCGAACTGGCCGCGTACGCCCTGCGCCACCCGCTGGCCTCCCAGGTCATCCCGGACCTGCTGGTCGAGGCCGCCCGGAACCCGGAGATCTCCGACGCCATCAAGGCAGCCCTGCTCGACCCGCAGCAGGGCGTCGCCGCCGTGGTCGTCCGGGACGCCGTCGCACGCGGCGAGCTGCCGCCCGGCAGCGATCCCGACCGCGCCCTCGACCTGATCGTCGGGCCGCTCTACTGGCGGCTCGCGGTGGTCCGCGGCGAGGTGCCCCCGGGGTATCTGGACGACCTCGCGGCCTCGGCAGTGGCGGCGCTCACACACGCCCCGGACCCCGCCTGATGGCAGCTCGCGGGGGTGTGCCAGCGTGCTTGTAGGGGTCACCCTTCGATCGGTTAATCTGGTGGGCGGGCCGCCCACCGGGCCTTCCGGAGCATGTGCACGGGGCGAGCACGGTGCAGGCGCAGTCACTCGTTCGGGACCGTAACCGGTGACCCCCGACCGCCCCTGCGGTTGAGCCCTACGGATAGCCAGGCCCTTGATGAACGGACGTGCTCAACATGCCGCCACGGCTCAGTGTCGTTGTCCCCGTCTACAACGTGGAACTCTTCCTGACGGACTGTCTGAAGTCCCTCGCGGAGCAGACCATGACCGACCTCGAGGTGGTGATGGTCGACGACGGGTCCACCGACGGCAGTGCCGCGCTGGCCGCCGAGTTCGCCGCGAGCGACGACCGCTTCAAGCTGGTCAGGCAGAAGAACGGCGGACTGGGGCACGCCCGTAACACCGGGTTCCGCAACGCGCACCCGGAGAGCCGTTACCTGGCCTTCTGCGACAGCGACGACATCATCCCGCCGAACGCCTACGAGCTCCTGGTCGAATCGCTGGAGGAGACCGGCTCGGACCTGGCGTCCGGCAACGTCCTGCGGCTGCGCGCGGGCGGCAAGCTGGTGCAGTCGCCGATGTTCCGCAAGCCCATGGCCACCACGCGCAAGCGCACCCACGTCTCGCGCGACCAGGACCTCCTCGGCGACCGCATCGCCTGCAACAAGGTCTTCCGCCGCTCCTTCTGGGACAAGCACGAGTTCGCCTTCCCGGTCGGCGCGCTGTACGAGGACATCCCCGTCGTGCTGCCCGCCCACTTCCTGGCCGGCTCCGTCGACATCGTCAAGGACCCCGTCTACTACTGGCGCGACCGCCCCGGCTCCATCACCACCAGCCGGGCCGTCGTCCGCGGCATCCACGACCGCGTCGCCCACGTCCAGGGCGTCTCCGACTTCCTGGCGGAGAACCGCACCCCCGCCGACAAGAACCACTACGAGGCCCACGCGCTGGCCAACGACCTCTGGTACTTCATGGAGGTCCTGCCGGACGGTGACCAGGAGTACCGGGACGCGTTCCTGACGTACACCAACAAGTTCATCGACCAGGTCGACCCCTCGGTGCTCGACGGGCTGCCGCTGCGCCTGCGCGTGATGTGGTACCTGGTGCGCGAGCACCGCATGGACGAGCTGATCGCGCTGCTCCTCCAGGAGAAGCGGGAGCCCGGCGCGTTCGAGGTCAGCGGCATGCGCAAGCGCGTGGCCCACTACCCCGTGCTCAGCCGGCCCGTGCCCGCGCCCGTGGCGCGCGTCGCCGACCGCGACCTGCCGCTCGCCGCCCGGCTGCGCGACGCCCGGTGGCGGGACGGCAAGCTGCACCTCAGCGGTTACGCGTACATCCGCAACCTGCCGGTCACCTCCGGGGCCAGTGAGTTCCGGATCGGCTGGCTGCGCGCCGGCCGGCGCCATGTCGTCCCGCTCCGGCTGCGCCGCACCGACGAGCCCGAGGCCACCGCCCGCTCGCGGCAGAGCCTGCACGACTACCACCGCGCCGGCTTCGAGATCACCGTCGACGCCTCCAAGCTGCGCGTCCAGGCGGACAGCGGCCCCAAGCAGCTCACCTTCCAGTTCCAGGTCGGCATCGCCCGGGGCGGCCTGCTGCGCCGCGCCTTCCCCTCGGTCCGCGAGGCGTCCGTCGCGCCGCCCGTCCACCGCCCCGACGGCGACCACCGCATCGTCCCCGCCTTCGAGGGCGACAAGCTGGTGCTGCACTCCGAGCGCGTCGACGCCCGCTTCGAGACCCACGGGCCCGGCGACCGGTCCGGCACCGTCAAGGTGACCGGTGTGGTCCGCGCCCGCCTCGTCAAGGACGAGCTGACGCTGGCCCTGACGCACGGCGCCACGAAGACCACCGTCGAGGTGCCCGTCACCGTGGGCTCCGGCGCCGGGGCCGGCTGGAACCGCTTCACCGCCGAGCTGCCGCTCGCCGCCGTCGAGGAGAACCGCCCCGCCGACGAGGACGCCCCGAAGAGCGTCGCGTACAGCGTCCACCTCGTCGGCACGGGCCTGAAGGCGTCGCTCGACGCGCCCGGCTCGGTCCACCCCGGCCGCTACGCGCTCGCCGAGGGGGCGGACGGCGCCCGCCGCGAGCTGGCCCTCGTCGTCAGCACGCGCGGCAACCTGGTGATCAGCGACCGCCCCGTGCAGCCCGCCGTCGAGCTGGCCAGCTGGACGGACGACGGCCGGCTGTTCCTGGAGGGCACCTTCCCCGAGGACCCGGAGCACCCGGTCGAGCTGGTCGTGCAGAACAGCGCGCACCGCGAGGAGCAGGTCTTCCCGGTCGAGTTCACCGGACCCGAGGGCGCCCGCCGCTTCCGCGCCGAGCTGCGGCCGGACGCCGTGGAGGGACCGGGCGGCGCCGTGCCGCTCGGCGAGGGCAACTGGTACTTCTTCTTCCGGGACAAGGGCGCCGCCGACGAGAGCGGCGACCGTGCGCTGCGGCTCCCCGCCTCCGCCTTCCACACCCTGCCCGCCACCCGCTCGCTCGGCGGCCGCGACTACACCCTGGAGCGCCGCTTCGGCGACCAGCTCCTCGTGGTCTCCGGCTCCGTGCTCAGCGCCGCCGAGCGCGGCCCGCGCGCCAAGCGCCTGCTGAGCGAGGCGTACGCGGCACAGCGCTCCGAGCCGCTGCGCGCCGCCGCGCTCTACAGCACCTTCGACGGCCGCCAGTACTCGGACTCGCCGCGCGCCGTCTACGAGGAGCTGGTGCGCCGGGGCACCGAGGTGGAGCACATCTGGGTCGTCCGCGACCAGCAGGCGATCGTGCCCGAGGGCACCACCGCCGTCGAGCACGGCTCGGCCGCCTGGCACGAGGCGCTGGCCCGCAGCCGCTACGTCATCACCAACACGCAGCTGCCCGAGTGGTTCGTGCGCCGCGAGGACCAGACCGTCGTCCAGACCTGGCACGGCACCCCGCTCAAGCGCATCGGCCTCGAACTCGCGGGCACCGCCCAGGCGAACGCCGGGTACATCGCGACCCTCGCCGAGCGGGCCGGGCAGTGGAGCTTCCTGGTCTCGCCGAACACGTTCTCCACGCCCGTCCTGCGCCGTTCGTTCGGCTTCGAGGGCGAGGTGCTGGAGTGCGGCTACCCGCGCAACGACATCTTCCACGCCCCGGACCGCGCCAAGGTCGCCACCGCGGTACGGGAGAAGCTGGGCATCCCGGCCGGCAAGCGCGTCGTCCTGTACGCGCCGACGTGGCGCGAGGACCAGCGCCTCGGGGGCGGGCGCTACGCGCTGGGCCTCCAGCTCGACCTGGCCGCCGCCGAACGCGAACTCGGCGAGGACACCGTGCTCCTGGTGCGCCGTCACTACATGGTCACCGACCGGCTCCCGGACAGCGGTACGGGTTTCGTCAAGGACGTCTCGCGCTACCCGGACGTCGGCGAACTCATGCTCATCAGCGACGCCCTGGTCACCGACTACTCCTCGCTGATGTTCGACTTCGCCCAGACCGGGCGGCCGATGCTGTTCCACACGTACGACCTGGAGCACTACCGCGACACGCTGCGCGGGTTCAGCTTCGACTTCGAGAAGCGGGCGCCCGGCCCCCTGATCCCGGGCTCCGACGACCTGATCGCCGCGCTGAAGGACCCGGAGCGGGCCATCGCCGGACACGCCAAGGCGTACGAGCAGTTCCGGCACGACTTCTGCGACCTGGACGACGGCCGGGCCACCGCCCGTGTGGTCGACCGCATGCTGTAGTCGCCCGCGGTGGCGCCCCGATGCCCGGCCGGTCCGCACCGGCCGGGCATCGGCGTCTTCCGGGCGGCACATAGCCCAGGGTTTACGCCACGGTGACGATTCGCTGCGTCGCATAGCGTCGCCGCCTTGCTACGTTCTGGTTTCATGGGTATCCGAATGTGGGGCGAAACGGACGTGCGGCGGGCCAGGGCCGCCGTGCTCGTCGCGGCGACCGCGGGCCTCCTCACCCGCCTGATCATCGCGGCCAACTCGCCCGGCCCCGCCGACGTGCGGATCTTCGCGGGGTTCGCCAAGGCCATCACCGGGTACGGCCCCGTCCGCATCTACGCGCACCCGCTGCCCGGGCTCCCCGTCTACAACCACCCGCCGCTGGCCGGGTGGATGCTGCTGGGCCTCGACCGCCTCACCGAACTCGGCTTCTCCTTCGCCACGCTGATCCGCTTCCCCGCGTCGGCCGCCGACTTCGCCTGCGCGGTCCTCGTGTTCGAGATCGTCCGCCGCCGGGCCACCCCGCGTACCGCGATGCTCTGCGGGATCGGCGTCGCCGTCAGCCCGGTGCTCATCGCGACCTCCGGCTACCACGGCAACACCGACGCCGTCGCCGTCGCCTTCGCGCTGGCCGCCGCCCACCTCCTGGCCGACCGGAAGGCGCCGCTCGCCGCGGGCGTCGCGGCGGCCCTCTCGATCAGCGTCAAGTTCATCCCGGTCGTGGTGATCCCGGCCCTCTTCGTGGCCGCGCTGCGCGGCGGGCGGCCGGTCCTGGTCCGCTTCGCCGCCGGGTTCGCCGGGGTCACCGCGCTCGTGTGGGGCCCGGCGCTGCTGACCGTGCCCATGGACCTGGTGCACAACGTCCTGGAGTACGCGGGCGGCAGCTACCGGCTGTGGGGGCTGGTGCGCTTCGCGGACGTCCTCGGACTGCCCGAGCCGGTCATCGCCTTCATGCAGGGCGGCGGCCACTTCCTCTTCGTCCTCGTGTGCGTGGCCGCGGGCGCCCGCCTCGCCTGGCTGCGGCCCGCCGAGGCCCCCGGGGTCGTCGCCGTCACGCTGGGGCTGCTCCTCCTCCTGTCGACCGCGTCCGGACTCCAGTACCTGACCTGGGCCGCCGCCGGGATGTTCGTGCTCGGCCCGGCCGAAGGGTTCGCGTACAGCGCGGTCGTCGGCCTGGTCGCCGCCCTCGGCTACAGCGGCCGGTCCGCCGTGCGCTGGAGCGAGCCCGTGCTGTACCTGGGCGCCGCCGGCTGGTTCGTCCTGGCGGCGGGCCTCGCCACCGGCGCACGCCGCCTCCTCGCCACGCCCCCGGACGCCCTCCCCGCCGAGCGGGCGCCGATCTCCGCACCCCGTACGGAACACCGCTCCTGCTCCACCGTCGACTGATCCCGCAACGCCCCTGTCCCCGACCCCGGCACCGCACCCCGAGCGCAACTGGAGAACGCCCCGTGAAGGAAAGCCCGAGCCCCAGGATCGGCATCCTGGTGGTCGCGTACAACGCGGAGACAACGCTGGAGAAGACCCTCGACCGGATCCCGGAGGACTTCCGGTCGCGGATCGACGAGATCCTCATCCTCGACGACGCGAGTCACGACGCCACCTTCACGGCGGGCTGCCGCTGGTCGCAGGCCGAGGGCATGCCCCGTACCGTCGTGATGCGGCACACCAAGAACCTCGGCTACGGCGGCAACCAGAAGGCCGGCTACGCGCTGGCCGCCGAGCACGGACTCGACATCATCGTGCTGCTGCACGGCGACGGGCAGTACGCCCCCGAGCTGCTCCCCGAGATGGTCGCGCCCATCGAACGCGGTGAGTGCGAAGCCGTGTTCGGCTCGCGGATGATGACGTCCGGCAGCGCGCTCAAGGGCGGCATGCCGATGTACAAGTGGCTCGGCAACCGCATCCTCACCCGGCTGGAGAACGGCCTCCTGGGCTCGGATCTGACCGAATTCCACTCCGGCTACCGCGCGTACAGCGTCGCCGCTCTCAAGCGGCTGCCCGTCGACCGGAACACCGACGCCTTCGACTTCGACACCCAGATCATCGTGCAGCTGCTGCACGCGGGCATGCGGATCAAGGAGATCCCCGTCCCCACGTACTACGGCGACGAGATCTGCTACGTCAACGGCATGAAGTACGCCAAGGACGTCGTCAAGGACGTCCTCGAATACCGGCTCGCCGTCAAGGGGTTCGGCACCTGCCGGTGGATCCCCAAGCCCGTCGAGTACGCCTTCAAGGAGGGCGACGGCTCCTCGCACGCGGTCATCCTGGAGAAGATGCGCGCGCTCCCCCCGGGCCGCGTCCTGGACCTGGGCTGCTCCGGCGGACTGTTCGCCGAGCGGCTGGAGTCACTGGGCCACGAGGTGACCGGCGTCGACTACGTCGAGGTGCCCGGCGTCCGCGACCGGTGCAGCCACTTCCACCTCGCCAACCTGGAGGAGGGGCTGCCCGCCGAGGCCGGGAGCGGCTTCGACTACGTGGTGGCCGGTGACGTCATCGAGCACCTGTCCCGTCCCGAACGCGTCCTCGCCGAGGCGGCCGCCGTACTGCGGCCGGGCGGACGGATGCTGCTGTCCGTCCCCAACTTCAGCCACTGGTACTCCCGGCTGCGGGTCGCCGTCGGCGCCTTCGACTACGACCGCCGGGGCATCCTCGACGAAACGCATCTGCGCTTCTTCACCCGGGCCAGCCTGCGCCGGACCGTGCGCGCCGCCGGCTACGACGTCCTCGAACTCTCCTCCACCGGCGCGCCGTTCTGGTCGCTGCTCGGCCGGGGCCCGCTCGCCGCCGTGCTCGGCGGGGCGTCGAGGCTGCTGACCCGCGTCCGGCCGACCCTGTTCGGCTATCAGCACGTCGCCCTGCTCACCCCGCACGCGGCCGAGACGATCATCGCTGGAGAGCACGTCGATGTACAGGACATCCTCAACCGACAGTACGTCCCCGCCGACCGGGTCGGTGTCTGAGGCGCCCCGCCCCGGACCCGCGCCCGTCCGGGCGCCCGAAACGCCCGTTCCCGCAGTCAGGAGCAAGTCCTTGACCCTCCCCAGTGTGCTGCTGCTCCTGTTCGCCGTGTTCTCGTCGGCGGGCGGCCAGATCATGCTCAAGCACGGGATGAAGGGCGCCGCGGCCGCCGCCGGGCGCGACGGCGGTTCCGTCGCCCTGCGGGCCGCGGGCAGCCCGTGGGTCGTGTTCGGGCTGCTGGTGTTCGCGGTGTCCGCGCTCGCCTGGATGACGACGCTGGCCAAGGTGCCGCTCTCCGTCGCGTACCCCTTCAACGCGCTCGGCTACCTGCTGATCGTGCTGGCCGGGGCGACCGTGCTGCACGAGCGGACCTCGCTGTGGACCTGGGGCGGCTCGCTGCTCGTGGTGGTCGGCCTGGTCACGGTCATGGCCGGTCAGCAGCGCTAGCGGCGGTACGCCGAGGGGCCCGCACCGGAACACTCCGGTGCGCT
>NZ_JBMNDO010000134.1:0-21049 GCF_052542855.1 Streptomyces sp. SAS_281 | reverse complement strand
CCGCCGGCAACGCCGGCGGGCGGTTCCGTGCACCAGGGGCGAACAGCTACTTCAGCGCGCCGGCGGTCAGGCCCGCCTGCACCTGGCGCTGGAAGATGGCGTACACGATCAGCACGGGCAGGATGGCGATCATCATGCCCGCCATGAGGGCTCCCCAGTCGTTGTCGTAGCCCTGTTGGAGCGCGATCATCGCGAGCCCCTGGGTCAGTACGTACTTGTGCTCGTCCTGGTTGAGCACCATGGGCAGCAGGTACTGGTTCCACTGCCCCAGGAAGTTGAAGATGCCGATGCTGATGAGGCCGGGCTTCGCCATCGGCAGCATCACCTGGAAGAACGTCCGGGTGTGCGAGGCACCGTCGATCAGTGCCGCCTCCGCCACCGAGGTCGGCAGAGTGCGGAAGAAGGACGTCATGAAGAACACCGTGAAGGGCAGCGAGTAGGCGATGTAGACCAGGATGAGTCCGTGGTACGTCGCCAGCAGTGAGCTCCCCGGGAAGTCCCGCAGCACGAAGAAGAGCGGGATCACCAGCATGAAGACGGGGAAGGACATGCCCGCGACGAAGAGGTAGTAGATGAACCTGTTCCCCGGGAACTGGAACCGGGCGAGAACGTACGCGGCCATCGAGCCGAGGACCATCGTGCCGGTGACCGAACCGCCCACCACGATAGCCGTGTTGATGAAGTAGCGGCCCATGTTCGCGTCGTTCCACGCGTTGGACCAGTTCTCCCAGTGCAGGACGGTCGGCAGTCCCCACGGGTCGGTCAGGATGCCGTTGCTGTCCTTGAACGCGCTCCACAGCACCCACAGCAGCGGCACGCCCACCATCAGCGTCCATACGACCAGCATGCCGTGGGAGAAGACGTTGAGGACACCGCCCTCGCTGCCGGCTCCCCTGGTGCGCCCCTGCTTCTTCGTGGCCTGCGGAACCGAGTCCTGCTTCGCCACGACGTCTGTTTCCTCGATCGTCATTCGCCCGTATCCCTAGAACTCGATTCGCTCACGCCGCGCAAAGCGCATGGTGAGCACGGCGAAGGCCATCGTGACGATCAGCATCGCGACACCCATGGCGGAGGCGTAACCGAACTGGCTGTCACGGAAGGCCGTTTGAAAGAGCCGCAGCGGCATGACGTCAGTGGCGCCGTCCGGCCCGCCCATGTTCACCGACATGATCTGGACCAGGGCGAACGCGTCGAGCGCGATGATGCCCATGTACACCCAGCCGGTCTGCACGGTGTCCCACAGCAGCGGGAGGGTGATTTTGAAGAAGGTGTCGAAACGGCCGGCCCCGTCGAGCAGGGCCGCCTCGTAGATGTCACGCGGAATCGATGCCATGGCCGCGGAGAACAGGACCACGTAGAAGCCCACGTTGCTCCACACCATCACGGCGCTGATGCACCAGAGCGCGATGCTCTTCTCGCCCAGCCACGCGTTCTGCAACGAGTCGAGGCCCACGGACCCCAGGAGCGCGTTGAGCATTCCGTCGTGCGGGTCCGGGTTGTAGATGTTGAACCAGATCACCGCGATGATGGTGATGGAAATGACCTGGGGGAAGAAGAAGACGAACTTGTAGAACTTCGACCCGGTCACCCCGGTGACCACCTCGTTCTTCCTGCGGCGTCCACCCACATTGAGCATGAAGGCGAAGAACAGTCCCATACCCAGGGTGATCACGGGGATCAGTGCGAGCATGTAGATGTTATGGCGCAGCGCATTCCAGAACTCGTCGCTCTCCCAAAGCCGCTGGAAGTTGTCGAGGCCCACGAACTTGGACGTCCCGACCAGTCCGGACCAGTCGGTCATCGAAATCTGGAACGCTTGGACGAACGGTGAGATCACGAAGATCGCATAGACGATCAGAGGCAGGGCCAGGAAGCCCGCGACGAATCGGTACTTGCCGTGTTGCATGGTGCTTCCCGGCCCTTCTCCTCGGTTTCGTACTCAGGAAGTGCGCTTGAACTTCGCGATCGAGTCGTCCTTGGCGACCTTGTCGCAGGCTTCCTGGGTCTTCTTGATCCAGTCGGATGCCTTCAGGTCCCCCGTGAGCAGCTGGCCGGTCAGACCGCCCATCTTCTCGTCCGTCAGCGCCGGGTACCACTCCTGCAGTTGGAGGCTGATGAGGTTGGTCCCGGCGGCCTTGAACACCTTGCTGGCCGAGGCCAGCCCCGGGGAGAGCTGCATCCCCTCGGTCGCGTCGACCACGCAGGTGAGGGACTTGACCTTGGTGGCGAAGTTCTGCGCGTGCTTCTTCGAGAGCATGATGCGCAGCATCTCCATGCCGCCCACCGGGTTCTTGCCCTTGCTCGGCACGATGAAGGGCTCGCTCGGCTCGGCGCGCAGCGTTCCGTGCGGAAGCTTGTCGCCCGTGCCGTCGAAGAGTTCACCGACGGCCATGCCGAAGTCCTCCGGCGTCGTCGGCGCGGCCTCGTTCTCGACCCAGGAGCCGTTCGGGATGAACACGGCCTTGCCCTTGGTCCACTGGGTCTGCGACTGGATGTGGGTGAGGCCCTGGCTGCCCTCCAGGAAGTACTTCTTGGCAGCCAGCTCCTCGTAGTGCTCGATGACCTCCTTGACCGCGTCGTTCTTGGTCCAGGCGTTCGGTTCGAGGTTGTCGATCGCCATCCAGGCGTCCATGCCGCCGATCTTGGCGATCTGGGCGAAGAGGTTGAAGTGGACGTAGTACGGGTACTTGCCCGCGTACGTCCAGGGCGCGATGCCCTCCTTCTTGATCTCGCCGCAGAGCTTGACCATGTCATCGAGACTCTTGGGGTACGTCCACCCCTTCGAGTCCATCAACTTCTGCGAGTACCAGGTGCCGTAGATGGTGAAGGCGTAGTAGAGCACGTCGAACTTGTCGCCGTGCAGACCCTTCTCCAGCGTGCTGGGGTGGATCGTGTCCTTGACCTTCTTGGCGGGGTCATCCACGGACGCCGCCTCCAACAGAGGCTTCAAGTCCTGAAGTTGCCCCTGGGTGGAGAGCTTGTTCATGTCCAGGTGGTCGGCGCCGGAGTTGTCGATGATGTCCGGCGGGTTGCCACCCGCGAAGCGCGGAGTCAGCTTCGGACCGACCTGCTGGGTGCCGGTGTGCTTGACCGACGCGCCGTACTTCGTCTTGTAGTCGGCCTCCGCGTCCTTGGCGTACTGGTCGCCCAGACCGCCCTTGAAGATGAACGCCTCCAATGCCTCCCCCTTTTTCACTCCCAGGGGGTTCGTCGCAGAGGTCTTACCCGTCGGAGCCTTGGTCTCCTTTTCGTTGCCGCCACCGCCACCGGTGGCACAGCTCGTCAGGAAACCCATCGTGGGAACGGCGATCAGCCCAAGGGCGGCAGAACGCTTGATCACTGCGCGGCGTCCGAGATTCTCGTCGCCGTGAGCGGAGGTGGAACCCATGCTCAAGTCCTCGCCTTCTACAGGACTCAGGCGGTGTATCGGCTACCCGTCGAGAATGTGCCTCAGCGAAGAGCTCCGCCACCGCGATCAGATGAAGCTGGATCATTCTGGCCACAGGGAGCCTCTGGCATGCAACGTCCTCGTTGTGCGGACTGCTTCCGATTCCCCCTGAACCGCCGCCGACAACCCGGCTGAGCGGACGCCGACAGGTATAGTCCACTTCTCGTCAACTACGCAAGATCGAATGCAGACTTACGAAAGAGTCTTTCCCTACTTGAGACCTTGCGAGCTCGCACGTCGTCGCTCACCCGACATCACCGGGCACCGCGGCAGCCGCTTCGCACCGCCCTCGCCCGGAACGCGATGGGCTCAGGGCCGCGGAGGCCACGGCCGATGAGGCCCGGCCGGAAGCGCCGGCCTCTCGGCGGACGCGGTCGCGCGCACCCCACCGCCGGCCGTAAGGGCATCGCGGGCGGGCGGCCCGGGAGCGTCATCCCCCTCGCCGAGCGGGCGGAACGAGCCGGCCCGCCCCGCCCTTGCTTCTTCGCCCCGGCAGATGGCGTTACCGAGGTGACGCCGGCTCGCATCCGCACATGCAAATACAGCCCATCGCCCCGCCGCAAAGACCGACCGCGGCCACTATTGGGCAAGCGAGCTCGTTGATGACGCGCCCGGTATCGATTCAGAACCGGCCCCGCACTGCGCCGGACCCTGTGACGTCGTCGCATTTCTGGGGGCTACCGGCGTTACCGCTGCGGCACACGCCATGAACGCCTATCGGATAGACGAGCGGCAGGGAAGACAGTATGGGCGCAAACCAGACAGTCGCCCTTCCCTTTCAAGCCGAACAGCATCCTCTAGCACGGCCGATATCCCGCAATCGCGAACGCGCGCCACCCGACTCCGGATGGACCGCTTCATGGCCATGCCAAGCTGCTACTGTCGCCCCGCATAGATGCCAGCAGCGCGATCTGCGCCCCGGAAGACTGGACAAACCGTGAAGAACCGCGTGGTCAAGGCGGCACTCGCCGCGTCAGCAGCGTTCACCCTGGTCGGCGTGTTCGGGCCGGCCGCATCCGCCGAGGACGCCTACCTCACCATTTACAACAACGGCTACGGGTCCGCGAACTTCAAGCGCGACGGAGACCTGCTCGGCGTGTGCGACCAGGACGCTGACGGGTACACCGTGAAGGCGAGCGTGCAGAAGTGGTACGAGAGCACCCGCTCCTGGCAGGCCGTTGGCAGCGAATCGGCCCCCAGCTTCAATAACCCCCTCGGCAACTGCAACTACAAGACGGTCAACGTCGAGCCCGACAGCTCGGTCATCCGGCTGCACATGTGGGCGGTCCGCTCGGACGGCACCACGGTGGCCGCGAGCGTCGAGTACAGCCCCTCCGGCCACGCCTGACAGTCACCCCCGGATCTGCGACAGCGAAGGGGCACCCGGACCTCGGGTGCCCCTTCGCCCGTATCAGCCTCTTCAGGGCAACTCCTTGACACCATGAGCCACTTCACTCCCTACTTGTTCCTGCGCACCTTCTGACAACGTTGTCCAAGCGCACACTTCCCCGGGAGGAATGGCTCGGCATGCACCCCCGACACCGTTCTCGTACGAGACGAAGCAGCACGGCAGCGCTGATCGCGGCCTCATTGGTGGTGGTCGTGACAGCCCCCACGGCGGCCGCCGCTCAATCGGCCGGATCAGGCCCGCGGGGCCAACGGCCCACCGGTGACCGAACGTTCAGCACGTCCTTCGAAGAAGACGAAAAGCAGCCGGACTGGCGCAATTCCGTAGAAGAGGGCTCCGACGGAAAGAAGCGGTCATCGGGTGTCGATGGCGGATTCTCCTCCGGGATACCGGGCAATGTGACCGACCGGGTCACCGACGTCCGCGCGAGCGACGAGAACACCGGCGGCGGGGAGGTGAAGGAGAACCTCGTCGACGGAGAGTCGAGGACGAAATGGCTGTCGTTCGAGCCCACCGCCTGGCTGGAGTTCGACCTCACCGAGCCGGTGAAGGTCGTGACGTACGCGCTCACCTCCGCCGACGACCACGACGAGCGCGACCCCAAGGACTGGACGCTCCAGGGCTCCGACGACGGCAAGACCTGGACGGACCTGGACACCCGGACCGGCCAGACCTTCAGCGAGCGCTTCCAGACCAAGTCGTACGACTTCGAGGCGGACAAGGCATACCAGCACTTCCGCCTCGACATCACGAAGAACAACGGCGCCACCGACGCCACCCAGCTCGCCGACGTCCAGTTCTCCGACGGCGACACCTCCGCCCCCGCGCCCTCCGACATGCGCACGCAGATCAGCAACGGCCCCTCCGGCTCCCCCACCGCCAAGGCCGGCGCGGGCTTCACCGGCAGGAAGGCGCTGCGGTACGCGGGCACCCACAAGGCGGACGGCCGGGCGTACTCGTACAACAAGGTGTTCGACGTGAACACCCGGATCACCCGGGACACCGAGCTGTCCTACCTGGTCTACCCGCAGATGGGCGAGACGGACCTGTCCTACCCGGCCACGCACGTCGCGGTGGACCTGGCCTTCACGGACGGCACCTACCTGAGCGACCTGCACGCCACCGACACCAACGGCGGGCTGTTGACGCCGCAGGGCCAGGCGGACGCCAAGCGGCTCTACGTCAACCAGTGGAACAAGGTCGAGGCCGGTATCGGCACGGTCGCCGCGGGGAAGACCGTCGACCGCATCCTGGTCGCGTACGACTCCCCCAAGGGCACGGCCAAGTTCCAGGGCTGGATCGACGACCTGAAGATCGCGCCCGCGAAGCCGGAGAAGCGCAAGGCGCACCTCGCGGACTACGCCTCCACCATCCGGGGCACCAACTCCAGCGGCTCCTTCTCGCGTGGCAACAACTTCCCCGCGACGGCGGTCCCCAACGGGTTCAACTTCTGGACGCCGGTCACCAACGCCGGCTCGACCAGCTGGCTCTACGACTACGCGCGGGGCAACAACGACGACAACCTGCCCACGCTCCAGGCGTTCGCCGCGAGCCACGAGCCGAGCCCCTGGATGGGCGACCGGCAGACCTTCCAGCTGATGCCCTCGGCGGCCTCCGGCACCCCGGACGCCTCGCGCACGGCCCGCGCGCTGCCCTTCCGGCACGAGAACGAGACCGCGCGGCCGCACTACTACGGCGTGACGTTCGAGAACGGCCTCAAGGCCGAGATGACGCCGGCCGATCACGCGGCGCGGATGCGGTTCACGTACCCGGGCAAGGACGCGAGCATCGTCTTCGACAACGTCTCCAACGACGGCGGGCTCACCCTGGACCCGGCGACCAGCTCGTTCACCGGCTTCTCGGACGTGAAGAGCGGCGGCTCGACCGGGGCGACGCGCCTGTTCGTGTACGGCGTCTTCGACGCGCCGGTCACCGCGAGCGGCAAGCTCTCGGGCGGCGGCGGTGACGACGTCACCGGCTACCTGCGGTTCGACGCGGGCAAGGACCGCACGGTGAACCTCCGCCTGGCGACCTCGCTGATCAGCATCGACCAGGCGAAGAAGAATCTGGCCGCCGAGATCCCTGCCTCGCACTCCTTCGGCCGGGTCGAGGACAAGGCGCAGGACGCCTGGGACGACCTGCTCGGCAAGGTGGAGGTCGAGGGCGCCACCGCCGACCAGCTGACCACGCTGTACTCCAGCCTGTACCGGCTCTACCTCTACCCGAACTCGGGTTCCGAGAAGGTCGACGGCAAGGACAAGTACGCCTCCCCCTTCTCGTCGCAGACCGGCTCGGACACCCCGACGCACACGGGCGCGAAGATCGTCGACGGCAAGGTGTACGTCAACAACGGCTTCTGGGACACCTACCGGACGACCTGGCCGGCCTACTCGCTCCTGACCCCTTCGAGGGCGGGCGAGATGGTCGACGGCTTCGTGCAGCAGTACAAGGACGGCGGCTGGATATCCCGCTGGTCCTCGCCGGGTTACGCGGACCTGATGACCGGCACCTCCTCGGACGTGGCGTTCGCCGACGCGTACGTCAAGGGCGTGAAGTTCGACGCGAAGGCGGCGTACGACGCGGCCGTGAAGAACGCGACGGTCGTGCCGCCGAGCTCCGGTGTGGGCCGCAAGGGGATGGAGACGTCCCCGTTCAAGGGGTACGCCGACACCACGACCCACGAGGGCATGTCCTGGTCGATGGAGGGTTACGTCAACGACTACGGCATCGCGAAGATGGGTGAGGCGCTCTACAGGAAGACGCACGAGCAGCGCTACAAGGACGAGTCCGAGTACTTCATGAACCGGGCCCGCGACTACGTGGAGCTGTTCGACGACAAGGCCGGCTTCTTCCAGGGCAAGGACGCCAAGGGCGACTGGCGGCTGCCGTCCGGCCTCTACGACCCGCGCGTCTGGGGCTACGACTACACGGAGACCAACGGCTGGGGCTACGCCTTCACCGCTCCGCAGGACAGCAAGGGCCTGGCCAACCTCTACGGCGGCCGGGACGGCCTCGCCAAGAAGCTGGACACCTACTTCGCCACCCCGGAGACCGGTACCCCGGAGTTCGCGGGCAGCTACGGCGGGGTCATCCACGAGATGACGGAGGCCCGTGACGTACGGATGGGCCAGTACGGGCACAGCAACCAGGTCGCCCACCACGTCACGTACATGTACGACGCGGCCTCGCAGCCGTACAAGACGCAGGAGAAGGTCCGCGAGGTCCTGGGCCGGCTGTACACGGGCAGCGAGATCGGCCAGGGCTACCACGGCGACGAGGACAACGGCGAGCAGTCGGCCTGGTTCCTCTTCTCCTCGCTCGGCTTCTACCCGCTGGTGATGGGCAGTGGCGAGTACGCGATCGGCTCGCCGCTCTTCACCAAGGCGACGGTGCACCTGGAGAACGGCCGCACGCTGGTCGTCAAGGCGCCGAAGAACAGCGCGAAGAACATCTACGTCCAGGGCCTGAAGGTGAACGGCAAGAAGTGGACGTCCACCTCGCTGCCGCACGACCTGCTGGCCAAGGGCGGGACGCTGGACTTCGACATGGGACCGAAGCCGTCCGCCTGGGGCACCGGCAAGGACGCCGCGCCGGTCTCCATCACCCAGGACGACCAGGTGCCGTCCCCGCGCAAGGACGTGCTGAAGGGCGAGGGCCCGCTGTTCGACAACACCTCGGCCACCACCGGCACGGCCGCCACGGTCGAACTGCCGGTTCCGTCCGCCACGAAGGGCGTCCAGTACACGCTGACCTCGGCCGCCAGGGCGACGGCACCGGCCGGCTGGGTGCTCCAGGGCTCGTCGGACGGCAAGAGCTGGAAGGACCTCGACAAGCGGTCCAGCCAGTCCTTCGCCTGGGACAAGCAGACACGGGCCTTCTCCGTGGAGTCCCCCGGCTCGTACGCGCACTACCGGCTGGTGTTCGACGGTGAGGCTTCGCTCGCGGAGGTGGAGCTGATCGCCTGACCGCATCCGTGTACGCGGACGGCCGGCAGCTCCCCGTGGGCTGCCGGCCGTCCGCGTACCTCAGGCCCGGTCCGGTGTCTCCGGGACCGCCGCCGGGAACAGGCTCTCCGGCAGCGTGACGTTCCACGCGGTGATGACCGGGTTGCCGTGTTCCCGGCCCAGCCGGGACACGGCGCCCGTGGCCAGCTGGAAGAGCGTGCCCTCGGCCGGGGTCAGGCCCAGATAGCGGGCGGTCAGGACGCGCAGGAAGTGGGAGTGGGCGACGAGCACGATGTCCTCGTCCCCGGCGCGGCCGGCCGCCTCCGCGACCTCGGCCAGCACCCGGTCGGCCCGCTCCCCGACCTCCGCCGGGGTCTCGCCGGGGTGGGCCTCCGGACCGGCGCCGACACCGTCGGTCCAGAGGTTCCAGTCGGGCCGGGTACGACGGATCTCGTCCGTGGTGATGCCCTCGTAACCGCCGTAGTCCCACTCGCGCAGCTCCGGTGTGATGCGGGGCGCGGCGAGCCCGGCGAGTTCGGCGGTGCGCCGGGCCCGGACCAGGGGGCTGACGAGGGTGAGCGCGATGGACCGGTCGGCGAGCAGGGGGGCCAGGGCGCGGGCCTGGCGTTCACCGAGGGGGGTCAGGGGCAGATCGGTGTGGCTCGTGTGGCGCCCGTTGCGGGACCACTCGGTCTCGCCGTGCCGGATCAGGATCAGCTCGCCCATGTGAAGGCCATCCGCTCTCAGTGCTGTTACCGCTCATGTTCTGTACAGGCGCTAACCCGCCGGTCCACGATCGCATTCCGGCCTGGGGCGGGAGAGCGGGCGCGCCCGTAAGGAGACGAAACGTCCTGGGAGGCGTCCTGGGACGCCTCGGCGAACGCCCGGATGAGCGGTGACTCCGCCGCGGTCCGCCAGACCAGGGCCCACCGGCAGGGCGGCGCGTCGCGGATGGGGACGAAGGCCAGGCTGGGCCACGTGTAGAAGTCCGGCGTCTCGGCCGGTACGGCGGCGGTGGCCTGGCCCGAGGCGACGACGCTGAGCGCCTCCTGCCACGTGGTGACCCGGGGCCCCCGGCGGACCGGGCGGCCGGAGGGGGTGCGCCGGGGGTTGAGGGCCTCCTCCATCGCGGAGGGGATCGAGCCGCCCTCGACGACGGCGCAGTCGCCGAAGTCCTCCAGGCAGACGGACTCCCGCTCCGCGAAGGGGTGGCCGGCGGAGACCATCAGGAACAGCGCGGAGGTGTGCCCGGTCGGCAGGACGGTCAGCCCCGGACCGTCGACGGGCAGCCATACGTAGACCACGTCCACCTCGCCCGACACGAGGAGGTCGAGCGGTGAGGCGGGCTGGATCTCGCGGTGCCGGACGCGGGCGTCGGGGTGGCGGGCCTGGAAGAGGTCGAGCGTGTCCTTGATCTGGAGGGCGTACGGGCCCATGGTGCCGAGGGTCAGGGTGCCCCTGGTGCCCCGGGCTGTGGCCTTGGCGGCCTCGATGCCCCGGGTGATCTGCTCGTGGCCGTACTTCAGTGCCTCGTACAGCTGCTCGCCGAGGGGGGAGAGGCGCACGGTGCGGGTGGTGCGGTCGAAGAGGGGGCCGCCGATGAGGCGTTCCTGCTTCTTGACCAACTGGCTGACCCGGCCGGGGCTGATGCCCAGCCGCTCGGCGGTGCGGCTGAAGTGCAGCTCCTCCGCGAGCGTCAGGAATATCTCGATCTCCCGCATCTCCACGCCCGGCCCCCCGGATTCTTTAGCCCAGAGTCAAAAGACGTTACCAGTCCCGTCGTTGATGCCTCGCGGGCGTCGGGGAAGACTGGGGGGCGCCGCCCTCGACCGGGGGCGCGCAGGCGTAGGCAGGCCCGGCTGCCGTCCCAGGAGGTGCCGTGCCTGTCGGATATCTGGTCCCCGTGCTCATCGTCGCGATCGGCACGTGGTGTGCGCTGAGACCGGTGCCGTTCGAGCACCCACTGGGCCGCCCCAGCTACATCCTCGGACTGGCCGCCAACGAGCTGCCGTTCGCCGCCTTCTTCTGGATGCTGCTCGTCCCTACGGTGATGGCCTTCGCCCAGGACGACGTCATGGACTCGCCGGGCGCGTGGGGCATCGTCGCGCTGGCCACCCTGACCGTGCCCGGGCTCGCGGTGATCGCCCACCGCGCGTGGGGCGAGCGGGACCGCATCGAGCGCGCGATGGCCGAGGGGCTGGGCGGGAACTGGCGCGCCGCCATCGACGCGGACCTGGCCGAGGGGCTGCGGCACCGGCCCCCGTGGCTGCGCGTCCTGTTCGTGCCGATCCTCAAGCGGCGCCGGGACGTGCGGCGCGTGGCCAACCTGTCGTACGGGGACGCGGGGCGTCGCAATCTGCTCGACGTGTACCACCACCGGGCCCGCCCGCAGGGTGCGCCCGTGCTGATCCACATGCACGGCGGCGGCTACACCGGCGGCCACAAGAACAGCCAGTCGCTGCCGCTCCTGTACCGGCTGGCGAGCCGGGGCTGGGTCACCATCAGCGCCAACTACCGGCTGAAGCCGCAGGTCCGGCACCCCGAGCACATGATCGACCTGAAGCGGGTGATCGCCTGGGCGCGGGAGCACGCCCAGGAGTACGGGGCCGACCCGTCGAGCGTGTTCGTGGCGGGCAGCTCGGCGGGCGGCCACCTGGGCTCGATCGCCGCCCTAACCTCCGACGACCCCGCGTTCCAGCCGGGTTTCGAGGACGCCGACACCTCGGTCAGCGGGGTCGTCGTGCTGAACGGCTTCCTGGGCGCGTACTGGCACCAGGGCCCCGAGTCGTCCCCGCTGGGCCATGCCCGGCCGGACGCGCCGCCCATGCTGATCGTCCACGGCGATCTGGACCCCCTGGTGCCGGTCGCCGGCATCCGCGAGGTGGCCGAGGGGCTGCGCGACGCGTCCGAGAGCCCGGTCGTCTACGCCGAGCTGCGCGGCGGGCACCACGCCTTCGACCTGTACCACTCGCTCCGCTTCGACGCGGTGGTGGACGCGGTCGAGGCGTTCACCGCCTGGGTCAGATCGCGGGAGCGCTCGCCCCGGGCGTGACGACCACCGCCTCGTACGACCGGTCCGTGTCGGCGGTGACCCGGAGCGCGCCGCCCTCGCGGACCACCTCGTACGTGGCGGCGGGCTCGCCCGTGAGGCCGGGGACGGTCACCGTGCGGTGGAGGTCGCCGGTGCCCTCGGGGGCGTACACGCGCAGCTGGAGGCCGTCCGTCCAGTCGCCGTCGGGCCGGGAGGTGTCGGCGCCGAGCGGGAGGACCGCGCCGGGCCGGACCAGCAGCGGGAGGCTGTCGAAGCCGTAGGTGTCCCGGTGCCAGGCCGGGCCGGTGACGGTCTCGCCGGTGAGCAGATGGGTCCAGGTGCCCTCGGGGACGTAGTACTCCACCTCGCCGTCCTCGCTGAAGACCGGGGCGACCAGGAGGTCGGGGCCGAGCATGTACTGCCGGTCGGCGGTGCGGGCGGCCGGGTCGTCCGGGAACTCCAGGAGCATCGGGCGCATGACGGGGACGCCGGTGCGGTGGGCCTCGACGGCCGCACCGTACAGGTAGGGCATGAGGCGGTGCTTCAGCTCCGTGAAGCGCCGGGCGACCTCGACCGCCTCGTCGCCGAACTCCCACGGCACGCGGTACGACGAGGAGCCGTGCAGCCGGCTGTGCGAGGAGAGCAGGCCGAAGGCGAGCCAGCGCTTGAAGACCGCCGGGTCCGGGGTGCCCTCGAAGCCGCCGATGTCATGGCTCCAGAAACCGAAGCCGGACAGGCTCAGCGAGAGGCCGCCGCGCAGGGACTCCGCCATCGCCTCGAAGGAGGACCAGCAGTCGCCGCCCCAGTGCACGGGGAACTGCTGTCCGCCGGCCGTGGCGGAGCGGGCGAAGAGGACGGCCTCGCCCTGGCCGCGCTCCTTCTCCAGAAGCTCGAAGACGGCCTTGTTGTACAGGTGCGTGTAGTAGTTGTGCATGCGCTCCGGGTCGGAGCCGTCGTGCCAGACGACGTCGGTGGGGATGCGCTCGCCGAAGTCCGTCTTGAAGCCGTCGACGCCCTGGCCGAGGAGCGTGCGCAGCTTGCCCTGGAACCAGGCGGTGGCCTCCGGATTGGTGAAGTCCACCAGCGCCATGCCGGCCTGCCACTTGTCCCACTGCCAGACGTCGCCCTCGGGGGTGCGCACGAAGTAGCCCTTGGCCGCGCCCTCCGCGTACAGGGGGCTCTTCTGGGCGATGTACGGGTTGATCCAGACGCAGATCCGCAGGCCCTTGTCCTTGAGCCGGGCGAGCATGCCCTCCGGGTCGGGGAAGACGTCCGGGTCCCACTCGAAGTCGCACCACTGGTACTCGCGCATCCAGAAGCAGTCGAAGTGGAACACGGAGAGCGGGATGCCTCGCTCGGCCATGCCGTCCACGAACGAGGTCACGGTCGCCTCGTCGTACGCGGTGGTGAACGAGGTGGTCAGCCAGAGGCCGAAGGACCAGGCCGGGGGCAGGGCCGGGCGGCCGGTCAGCGCGGTGTAGCGGGCCAGGACCTCCTTGGGGGTGGGTCCGGCGACGACGAAGTACTCCAGCGTCTGGTCCTCGACGCTGAACTGCACCTGGCCGACCGCCTCGGAGCCGACCTCGAAGGAGACCTTGCCGGGGTGGTTGACGAAGACGCCGTAGCCGCGCGAGGAGAGGTAGAACGGGACGTTCTTGTACGCCTGCTCGCTGCTGGTCCCCCCGTCCGCCTGCCACATGTCGACCACCTGGCCGTTCTTGACGTACGGGGTGAACCGCTCGCCGAGCCCGTGGATCGTCTCGCCGACGCCCAGTGCGAGCTGGGCGAACATGTGGTGGGCGCCGTCGCCGGTCGTGGCGAAGGCGGTGCCCTTGCGCCCGGCGGCGGTCAGGACGCGCCCGTCGGCGTCCCGGAACTCCAGGCCGAAGCCGCCTCCGGCGGGGAGCCGGAGGGTGAGCGGCCCGCTGGTCAGCTCGGCGGCCCCGCCGTCCTCCTCGCGGGTGGCGGCGGAGGGGTCACCGGTGGCGCCGGGCAGGGCGAAGTCGGGGCCGGGGTGGCGCTTGCCCGCCAGATGGGTGACGCGGACCCCGATGACGCCTTCGGCGGGGGCGTACGCCTCCACGGTGATCAGCGGGGCGTTCAGGGTGTCCCCGCGCCGGGTCACGCGCTGGACCGCCGCGTAGGCGGTGAGGCGGTCGCGGTCGAGGCGGAGGTCGCGGAGTTCTGTGGCGTACGAGGCGTGGACACCGTCTCGCATCTGCCAGAAGCCGTCGGTGAACTTCATGGGGGGTCCGTTCCTGTGGGTCCTGATTTTGATCGTACACAAAACAAATTTTTTTCGAAGCGCTTCGATTCGCCGTTCGGAACGCCCGAATCTGCGTGAACACTGGCGGGAAGACCCCTTGCGACCGGGCATGTTGCCCCTGTGTGACGTGCACGTCACCAGGACGGTCTAGAAAACGGGCGACCCCATGACGTATTAGTACTGACAGCAAACAAATCGGTCGGACGGCAGCGCAGCCGCCCGGGCCCTTGCCGACAAGAGGCACCTGAATGTCGAACCGCTTCACCCCACGGGTCGCCGTCCCGCTCACCGTCGTCTCCGCGCTGATCGGCGGTGCGGTCCTGTCGGGCTGCGGCCAGCAGCGGGACCCGGACGTGTACACCGTTCTGAACTCCTCGACCGACGAGTCGTACCACCGCTGGGACGCCCAGACGCTGGCCCGGTGCAGCAAGCAGCTGGGGGTGACCATCGAGCAGCAGAGCGTCCCGGCCTCCCAGGTGATGACCAAGGCACTGCGGATGGCGTCCTCGAAGTCGCTGCCCGACGTGCTCCAGCTGGACGCCTCCGAGATGCCGACGTTCGCCGAGGCCGGCGGGCTGATCCCGCTGAAGGACCTCGGTCTGACCACCGCGGACATCCCCGAGGGGATCGTGAACTTCGGCTCGTACGAGGGGACGTACTACGGAGCAGCGCGCACGGTGAACACCCTGGCGCTCTTCTACAACAAGGACACCCTCGACAAGGCCGGCCTGGCGGTCCCCACCACCTGGGCCGAGATGCGCGAGACCGCGAAGAAGCTCACGCAGGGCAAGCGGTACGGACTGGCGCTCAGCGCGGGCGGCGCGGAGGACGGCGTCTTCCAGTTCACGCCCTTCATGTGGTCCAACGGCGGCGACGAGACCAAGCTCGACACCCCCGAGGTGGCCGGGGCGCTGGACTACTGGAAGAGCCTCCTCAAGGACGGCTCCCTGTCCAAGTCGACGGTCAACTGGACCCAGGCCGACGTGAACGACCAGTTCATGGCGGGCAACGCGGCCATGATGATCAACGGCCCCTGGCAGGTGGAGACCCTGAACTCCAAGAAGGGGCTGCGCTGGGGCATCGCCGAGATCCCCGTCCCGAAGGCCGGGGACGACTCGGTGGGCCCGCTGGGCGGCGGCGTACTGACCGTGCCCAACACCGGTGACGAGAAGCGCGAGAAGATGTCCGCGAAGATCATCGGCTGCATGTCCGGCGAGCAGGAGCAGATCACCTACGCGCTGAACAGCTGGATGGTCCCGGCCAACGAGAAGGCCGCCGCCGAGTGGCGCAAGAAGGTCCCCGAGCTGGACGCCCTGGCCGACCAGGTCGCCACGGCCCGGTCGCGTACCGCCAAGCTCGGCGCGCGGTGGTCGTCCGTCTCCCTCGCGCTCCAGAGCGCGTTCCAGTCCGCCCTGACCGGCGAGTCGAGCGAGGCCGCCCTCACCCGCGCCCAGAAGCGCGCGACGAGCGGGAACTGAGGTATCCGAACCATGTCGACCACCACCGCTGCACCGGCGCTCGTGACCAAGAAGACCGCGAAGCCGCCGAACCCCGCCCGCGTCCGGCGCCGCAGGCGCCTGGCCCAGTGGGGCTTCATCGCCCCCGCCGTGATCTTCATGGCGCTGTTCTTCGGCTACCCGCTCGTCCGCAACATCGTGATGAGCTTCCAGGACTACTCGCCGTCCACGTTCTTCACGGGGAAGTCCCCGTTCAACGGAACGGACAACTGGAGCAAGGTCTTCAACGACGAGCTCTTCGGCAAGGCCCTGTGGCACACCATCCTGTTCACGATCGGCTCCCTGATCGGACAGTTCTGCATCGGCCTGGGCCTCGCGGTCTTCTTCAACCGCCGCTTCCCGCTGAACGGCGTGCTGCGGTCGCTCATCCTGCTGCCGTGGCTGGTGCCGATGGTCGTCTCTGGTGTCGTCTGGCGGCGCATCCTCGACCAGGACACCGGTGTCCTCAACTCCTTCCTCGGCACCGTCGGCCTCGGCGGTGACACCCCGTGGCTGACCAGCACGAGCATGGCGCTGATCTCGGTGATCCTGGTGAACATCTGGATCGGCATCCCGTTCAACATGGTGATCCTGTACGGCGGCCTCCAGGAGGTCCCGAAGGAGCTGTACGAGGCCGCCTCGCTGGACGGCGCCTCCGCCTGGCGGACGTTCCGCTCGATCACGCTGCCGATGCTGCGGCCGGTGATCACCGTGGTCCTGGTGCTCGGCTTCATGTCGACGGTCAAGATCCTCGACCTGATCCTGGCGCTCACCGACGGCGGACCCGCCGACTCCACCCAGACCCTCGGCACCCTCACGTACCAGAACTCCTTCGTCCAGCTGGACTTCGGGGCCGGTGCCGTGGTCGGCAACATCCTGATCCTGATCTCCGCCGTCTTCGCGGTGTTCTACCTGCGGGCCAACCGCAACGAGGGGAAGTGACCGGCATGGCGAGCACCGTGCGTACCCCCGCCGCGCCCACGCGGCCCAGCGGCCGGCCGAAGCGGCGCTGGGGCGCCATGATCTTCGGCGTCCTGGTGCTGTGCGTGATGCTGTTCCCGCTGTACTGGATGGTGAACACCGCGCTCCAGCCCGAATCCGGGCTGCTGGAGGTCGACCCCGTCCCGCACGGCCTGGACCTGTCGGGCTTCCGCTCGGCGCTCACCGACCAGGGCGGCAACCTGCTGACCTCGCTCGCGGTGGCGCTGGGCGCGGTCGTGATCTGCCTGGCGATCTCGGCGCCCGCCGCGTACGGGCTGGCGCAGTTCAAGCTGCGCGGCACCCGGACGATCGTCTTCGGCACGCTGATCACCCAGATGGTGCCGGGCATCGTCATCGCCAACGCCCTGTACAGCGCGTACGTGGATCTCGGCCTGGTCAACTCGTACGCCGGGCTGATGCTGGCCGACGCCTCGCTCGGCATCCCGTTCGCGATCGTGCTGATGCGGTCGTTCATGGTGGCGATCCCGCGCGAGGTCATCGAGGCCGCCGAGGTCGACGGGGCCGGACGGTTCCGGACCTTCGTGCGGGTCGTGCTGCCGATGAGCCGCAACTCGCTGATCACGGCCGGGCTGTTCTCGTTCCTGTACGCGTGGAGCGACTTCATGTTCGCGCTGACGCTGAACACCACGGACGACGTCAAGCCGATCACGCTGGGCATCTACCAGTACATCGGCGCCCACGTCGGCGACTGGGGGTCGGTGATGGCCGCTTCCGTGCTGTCCGCGGTGCCGGCGGCGGTGCTGCTCGTCCTGTCGCAGAAGTACATCGCCGCCGGGATCACCGGTGGCTCGGTCAAGTAGGGGTATCCATGAGTGAGTTCCCGGTCTTCCCGCCCGGCTTCGTCTTCGGCGCGGCCACGGCCTCGTACCAGATCGAGGGCGCCGCGCGGGAGGACGGACGCGGTCCGTCCATCTGGGACACGTACAGCCACACGCCCGGGAAGACGGACGGCGGCGACACGGGTGACGTGGCCTGCGACCACTACCACCGCTACCGCGAGGACGTGGCGCTGCTCCGGGAACTGGGGGTCGGTTCGTACCGCTTCTCGATCGCCTGGTCGCGCATCCTGCCGGAGGGCTCCGGCGCGGTGAACCCGAAGGGTCTCGACTTCTACTCCCGGCTGGTGGACGAGCTGCTGGAGGCGGGCATCGAGCCGGCCGCCACCCTCTACCACTGGGACCTGCCGCAGGCCCTGGAGGACCGGGGCGGCTGGCGCGTACGGGAGACGGCCGAGCGGTTCGGCGAGTACACGGAGATCGTGGCCGAGCGCCTGGCCGACCGGGTGCCGCGCTGGATCACCCTCAACGAGCCGTGGTGCAGCGCCTTCCTCGGCTACTCCGTGGGGCGGCACGCCCCCGGCGCGAAGGAGGGGCGCGGCGCCCTGGCCGCCGCGCACCACCTGCTCGTCGGCCACGGACTGGCGATGAAGGCGCTGCAGGCGGCGGGGGTCCGCGAGGCGGGCATCACCCTGAACCTGGACCGCAACGTCCCGGCGAAGCCGACGGACGCCGACCGGGCCGCGGTGGTCCGCGCGGACACCCAGCACAACCTGGTGTGGACGGAGCCGATCCTCGCGGGCCGCTACCCGGCCACCGAGGAGGAGACCTGGGGCGAGCTGATCACCGGGCAGGACTTCCGGCGCGACGGCGACCTGGAGCTGATCTCCCAGCCCCTGGACTTCCTGGGCATCAACTACTACCGCCCGATCGTGGTGGCCGACGCCCCGCACCGCGAGCCGGACCCGGCGCTGCGGGTCGCCACGGACAACCGCTACGCCGAGGGGCAGTACCCGGACGTGCGGCGGACGGCGATGGGCTGGCCGGTCGTGCCGGAGTCCTTCACCGATCTGCTGACCGCGCTGAAGGACACCTACGGGGACGCGCTGCCCCCGGTGCACATCACGGAGAACGGCTCGGCGGAGCACGACACCGTGGAGCCGGACGGTGCGGTGCGGGACGCGGACCGGGTGGAGTACCTGCGTACGCATCTGGCGGCGCTGCGGTCCGCGATGGACGCGGGCGTCGACGTGCGGGGCTACTACGTGTGGTCGCTGCTGGACAACTTCGAGTGGGCACTCGGGTACGCGAAGCGGTTCGGCATCGTCCGGGTCGACTACGACACCCTGGAGCGCACCCCGAAGGACAGCTACCGCTGGTATCAGGCGCTGATCGCGGCGCACCGGGCCTGAGCGACGCGACGAACGCCCTGCCCACCGCTGTGCGCGGTGGGCAGGGCGTTCGTCGTACGGGTGGCCGGTCAGGCGCGTCGTCGGGCCCACATCGGGCTGACGAAGGCGATGAGCACGGCGGCGACACCGATCTGGAAGATGTGGCGGATCCAGTCGATGCCCCCGGTGTCACGCACACCGAAGGCGGTGGCGAGGGCGTTGCCGGCGATGGCGCCGACGATACCGAGCAGGACGGTCAGCCACAGGGGAATGGGCTGGCGGCCGGGCACGACCAGCTTGGCCAGCAGACCGATGATGAGTCCCGCGATGATGGCCCACAGAAATGACACGACAACTCCTCTTCTACCGCTGTCCGACTGGTTTCGGGAAGCTGACTTCCGCCTGCCCGGCACACACCGGTGTACGCATGCCGCCGTGGACGAGAAGGGCGTCCGGCCCCTTCGCGGTGTCCGCATACCGGGGCGAAGACGATGCGTTGGCCTCATTTCGACAAACCCTTGGAGACGTGAGGGAGTCGTGAAAGGATCACCCTCAATTCCGTGGCGTGTCCCCGTATCCCGCGGCGCGTCACGCCTCGTCCCACCACCCATGGAGAACACACGTGGCCAAGATCTCTGGCCGTCGGCCCGGACGGGCTGCCGCCCGTCTCGCCGCCGCCGCGATAACCGCGGCCCTGGTCGTCACCGGCGCGTCCGCCGCCTCCGCCTCCGCCGCCGAGGTCGGCGACGCGCCCATGTTCGGCCTCTACGGCCTCGACGGCTCCGGCAACGCGTACACCTATGTGCCGCAGGGTGACGGCGCCATCTCGCCGCGCACCCCGTTCGAGACCGGCATGACGAACCTCGCGTTCGTCGGCCTGGTGGACAACGACGCGGACAACCTCGCGGACGGCCGCTGGCAGCTCGGCACCTCCGGCAACATCTGGTACTACGAGGGCAACTCCCCCGCCGTGAAGGTCGGTTACGGCTGGGACACCTACAACACCGTGGTGTCGGTCGGCCAGTTCGGCGGTGCCGAGGGCGGCGACCTGCTCGCCCGCGACAAGAAGGGCGATCTCTACCTCTACCTGGGCTACGGCGACGGCAAGGTCACCAAGCGCCTGAAGGTCGGCTACGGCTGGGACACCTACAGCGCGATCGCCGGCAACGGCGACCTGAACGGCGACGGCAAGAACGACGTCGTCGCCCGCGACAAGTCCGGCGTCCTGTGGCTGTACAAGGGCACCGGCGACCAGAAGGCGCCGTACGCCAAGCGCACCAAGATCGGCAGCGGCTGGAACCAGTACAACGCCCTCTTCGCCGCCGGTGACCTGACCATGGACGGCCGGACCGACCTGGTCGCCCGCAACTCCAAGGGCGAGCTGTACCTGTACGAGGGCACCGGCGACGCGGCCGCCCCCTTCAAGCCGAAGGCCATCCTCGGCACCTCGGGCTGGAACACCTACCGCCTCTTCTTCTGAGCCGGTCACAGTGGTTACACAGTCATGACGAAACGTGAAGGTTTCGCGTACGAAACCGTGACACGATTCCCGTGAATCGGTGGCCCGCCGCCAACGTGCGGCGGGCCGCTCCCACTTCACGATCCATGGAGTACTTGTGGCCAAAACCACTGGCCGGCACCACATGCGCATAGCCGCTCGCGCGGCAGCCGCGGCGCTCACCGCCGCCCTCGTCGCCACCGGCACCTCGGCCGTGGCCGCCGACGCCCCGCAGCCTTCGCTCGGCGCCTCGGCCGACCAGCCGGCGGCGGCTCCCGCAGCGGCCACCGCCAACCCGCACTTCTGGCTCTACGCCGTCAACTCCGCGGGTCTCGCGTACGCGTACGGCCCGAACGGCAAGGGCGGCCTCACCGCCCGCTCCCAGGAGGGCAAGGGCTGGACCGGCGTCTCCGCGATGATGCAGGTCGACCACCAGAACGACGGTGACAGCGACGGCCTCTGGTTCCGTGAGGACAACGGGAACATGGGCTACCTGAAGTTCGACGGGTCGGCGGTGAAGATCGGCTACGGGTGGAACATCTACAGCAAGATCGTCTCCCCCGGCCAGATCGGCGGAGCCGCCGGCGGTGACATCCTCGCCGTCGACACCAAGGGCGACCTGTACGTCTACCTCGGGTACGGCAACGGCACCATCACCAAGCGCATCAAGGCCGGTTACGGCTGGAACATCTACAGCGCGATCGCCGGCAACGGCGACCTGAACGGCGACGGCAAGAACGACGTCGTCGCCCGCGACAAGTCCGGCGTCCTGTGGCTGTACAAGGGCAC
>NZ_JBMNDO010000133.1:0-21093 GCF_052542855.1 Streptomyces sp. SAS_281 | reverse complement strand
GGCTGGTGTTGTGCGGCCCCCGCTGTTCAAGCGCCGAAGGGGGTGGTGTTGTGCGGCCCCCGCTGTTCAAGCGCCGGTGGGGCTGGTGTTGTGCGGCCCTCGCTGTTCAAGCGCCGGTGGGGCTGGTGTTGTGCGGCCCCCGCTCCTCAAACGCCGGAGGGGCTGATCTTGCCCGGCCCCCGCTCCTCGAACCCCTGGGATGGTCGGCAGTGCTGGAGTCGGCGGCCGGGCCGGGCCAGGGCGGGACGAGGTGCGCGGGGGCATTCGGATTCGGGCGCGGTGGAACGCCGGGCTGTCATGACCCTGGCGCAACCGGCGCCACTCGACCCACAATGGCCTCGCGGTGATGGGAACGCTCCCATGGCGCGCCTCCCCGGCATGCCCGTTCGTCGTGGGAGCGCTCCCATCATTCTTCCGTCCCCACGACGAAAGGCCCCTGGTGAACGCCTCCCCGCCGCCCTCCTCCGTCCGGCGCAGACGCCGTGCGCTCGGTGTCCTGGCCGTCGCCGCCCTCTGCGGCGGCATCCTCACCGCACCCGGTGCCGTCGCCGCCGACGGCGACCCCGCTCCGGAGCAGATCACCAACGGTGACTTCTCCGCGGGCACCGCGCCCTGGTGGTCGACGGCCAACGCGCCCGTCGCCGTCGTGGACGGGCGGCTGTGTGCCGACGTGCCGGGCGGGACCGCCAACCCGTGGGACGCGATCATCGGGCAGAACGACATCCCGCTCGTCGCGGGTGAGGCGTACACGCTGTCGTACACGGCGAGTTCGACCGTACCGCTGTCCATCCACACGAACGTGCAGATGGCGACGGAGCCGTACACCACCGACCTCTCCGCGACCGATCACATCGGCGCCGAGGCGACCGCCTACACGCACGTGTTCACCGCCGCCGCGGACCTGGACGGGGCGCAGGTTGCCTTCCAGGTCGGCGGGGGCGCGGAGGCGGCGACCTTCTGCGTGGACGACGTGTCGCTGCGCGGGGGCGCCGAGCCGCCCGTCTACGTGCCCGACACCGGGTCGCCGGTCCGCGTCAACCAGGTCGGCTATCTGCCCAAGGGGCCCAAGACCGGCACCCTGGTCACCGACGCGACCGATCCGCTGCCGTGGACGCTGAAGGCGGCCGGCGGGGCGACCGTCGCGAGCGGGACGACCACGCCCGGCGGCGAGGACCCGACCTCGCGGCAGAACGTGCACACCTTTGACTTCAGCGACGCCACCGCCACCGGTGACGGCTTCACGATCGAGGCGGACGGGCAGGTCAGCGAGCCCTTCTCGATCCGGGCGGACCTGTACGACAGCCTCCGGTCCGACTCGCTCGCGTACTTCTACCAGAACCGCAGCGGCATCGCGATCGACGCGGACCTGGTCGGCGAGGAGTACGCGCGCCCGGCCGGGCACCTCGGAGTCGCGCCGAACAAGGGCGACACGGACGTACCGTGCCAGGCGGGCGTCTGCGACTACCGGCTCGACGTGCGCGGCGGCTGGTACGACGCCGGGGACCACGGCAAGTACGTCGTGAACGGCGGCATCGCGGTCGCCGAGCTGATGGACACCTACGAGCGCACGCTGACCGCCGACGGCGCGGAGTCCGCCGAGCTGGGCGACGGCGCGCTGCGGGTGCCCGAGCACGGCAACGACGTGCCGGACATCCTGGACGAGGCGCGCTGGGAGCTGGACTTCCTGATGCGCATGCAGGTCCCCGCCGGGGAGCCGCTGGCGGGCATGGCGCACCACAAGGTGCACGACGCCAACTGGACCGGCATCCCGATGCGCCCCGAACTCGACCCGGAGCAGCGCGAGCTGCACCCGCCGACGACCGCCGCGACCCTGAACCTCGCCGCGACGGCCGCCCAGTGCGCCCGCCTCTACGCCCCGTTCGACGCGGACTTCGCCGCTCGGTGCCGTACCGCCGCCGAGACGGCGTGGGCCGCCGCGAAGGCGCACCCGGACGTGCTCGCCAGCCCGGCGGACGGCGTCGGGGGCGGGACGTACGAGGACAGCAACGTGAGCGACGAGTTCTACTGGGCCGCCGCCGAGCTGTTCACCACGACCGGCAAGGACACGTACCGGCAGGCGCTGCTGGACTCGCCGCTGCACGGTGACGTGGACGCGGCCTTCCCCGCCGACGGCGGCATCTGGTGGGGCGGCACCGCCGGGCTCGGCGTGCTGACCCTGGCCACGGTCCCGAACGACCTGACGGCCGCGCAGCTCGCGGACGTACGGAACGTCGTGACGACGGCCGCCGACCGCTACAAGGCGCAGACCGAGGACCAGCTGTACGGCGTGCCGTACGCGCCCAAGGACCAGAACTACGCCTGGGGCTCCAACAGCCAGGTCCTGAACAACATGATCGTGCTGGCCACCGCCGCCGACCTCACCGGTGACGCCGGCTACCGGGACGCCGTGCTGCGCGGCGCGGACTACCTGTTCGGGCGCAACCCGCTCAACCAGTCGTACGTCACCGGCTACGGCGAGCGGTACTCCCAGAACCAGCACCACCGGTTCTGGGCCCACGAGTCCGACCCGTCCCTGCCGCACCCGCCGGCCGGATCCCTCGCGGGCGGGCCCAACCTGACCGCCCCGACCTCGGGCGACCCGGAGGCCGCCTCGAAGCTCAAGGGGTGCGCGGCGGCGATGTGCTACCTGGACGACAACGGCTCGTACGCCACCAACGAGGTCGCCATCAACTGGAACGCCCCGCTGGCCTACATCGCCTCCTACCTGGACGACGCGGGCGACGCCACGGGCCCGGCGCGGGCCTGCGAGGTGAGGTACTCCTCGCACCCGTGGAGCACCGGCTCGACCACCACGGTCACGGTGAAGAACACCGGCACCGAGCCCGTCACCCCGTGGTCGCTGACCTGGCTGCTGCCCGGTGACCAGAAGCTCAGCCACACCTGGAGCGCCGAGATCGGCCAGTACGACAGGACGGTGACGGCGACCCCGCTGTCCTGGAACCGGACGATCGCGCCCGGGGGCTCGATCGACTTCGGGTTCAACAGCAGCCGCACGGGCCCGGCGGCGGACCCGGGCACCGTGAAGCTGAACGGGCGGGCCTGCGCCGCCGGTTGATGACCGGGCGGGGGCGGGGGTGGACAACGGTCCCCCCGCCCCCGTTCACTTCCCGGCTACGCCAGCTCCGCCGGCAGCGGCGCCGAGTGAAGCACCGTCAGTCCGGAGACCGCACGGGTCAGCGCCACGTACAGGCGGCGCAGGCCCGTGCGTTCGTCCGGTTCGCCGTCGACCACGGCGGCCGGTTCGTCCAGCACCACGTAGTCGTACTCCAGACCCTTCGCCAGCGACGCCGGGACCAGGGTCAGGCGGGTCTCGGCGGTCGTCTCCTGGCCGGGGGAGAGGCACGTGTGCCCGGCCGCCGTCAGCGCCTCGGCCAGGGCCGGGATGCGCGCGTCGGCGGCGATCAGGCCGATCGACCCCTCGTGCGTCAGCGACTCCTCGCAGGCCGCGACGACCGCTGCGTCCAGTTCCGTCACCTCGCGCACGGAGAGCGAACCCGGCGCCTCCCGCACCGACTCCACCGGCGCCAGCCCCGGCGAGATCACCGGGAGCAGCCGGGAGGCGTACGCGATCACATCGCGCGGCACGCGGAAGCCGGCCGTCAGCTCCTCCACCACCGCGTCCGCCTTGCCCAGGTGGCTCAGCGCCTGCTCCCAGCTCTGCGTCGACCACGGCGTCGTGCCCTGCGCCAGGTCGCCGAGGACGGTGGCCGAACCGGTCGAGCAGCGGCGGCCGACCGCGCGGTACTGCATGGGGGAGAGGTCCTGCGCCTCGTCGATCACGACATGGCCGAGCGAGTGCGTACGCGACACCAGGTCGGCCGCCTCGTCGATCAGCACCGCGTCCGCCGCCGACCACTTGGCGGTCTTCACGCTGCGCGCGGGCCTGGCCCAGAGGATCGCCTTCCGCTCGTCCTCGGTGAGCAGCCCCTCCGCGTGCTCCGCCAGGAACTCCGCGTCGGACAGCAGCCGCAGGACCAGCTTCGCCGGGTCCACGGCGGGCCAGATCGCCTTGACGGCCGCCTTCACGGCGGGGTTGCGGGCCACCGAATTCTGCACCCGGTCGTCGGGTGCCTCGCCCGCCTGCTCCATCCGCACCAGGACCGCGTGCGCGATGCGCTGCGGCAGCGCCTCGTGCGCGGCGCCGTAGCGCATGTCCCGGGCCAGCAGCTCCTGGACCATCTCCTCGATCTCGTACGCCGGAACGCGCCAGCGCCGCGAGCCGCGCACCACCATCACCGGTTCGGTCGGCGGCGTGACGTGCGAGCGCAGCGCGCGCCGCAGCACCTCCGCCATGCGGGCGTCGCCCTTCACGACGGCTGCCGGGGCCTCGTCCGTGCCCCTGACCTCGATCTGCGCGGTCACCAGGTCCTCGACGGTCGCCTGCTTGACCTCCAGCTCGCCGAGGGCCGGGAGCACCTGCTCGATGTAGTGCAGGAACGAGCGGTTCGGGCCGACGACGAGGGTGCCGGTGCGGGCCAGGCGCTCGCGGTGCGCGTACAGCAGGTACGCGACCCGGTGCAGGCCCACGGCGGTCTTCCCGGTGCCGGGCCCTCCCTGCACGCAGACCGTGCCGCCCAGCTCGCTGCGGACGATCTCGTCCTGCTCCGGCTGGATCGTCGCCACGATGTCCCGCATCGGCCCGACGCGGGGGCGCTCGATCTCCGCCTGGAGGAGCTTGCTGGTCTGCTCGGCCTCGGCGGGATCGGTCAGGTGCTCGTCCTCGTACGCGGTGAGGTCGCCGCCCGTGTAGCCGAAGCGGCGCCTGCGGCCGACGTCCAGCGGGTCCTTGCGCGATGCCCGGTAGAACGGCTGGGAGACCGGGGCGCGCCAGTCGATCACCATCGGGTCGCCCACGGCGTCGTGCACATGGCGGCGCCCGATGTAGAACTGCTCGCCCTCCGCCCCCTCGGCCTCCTCCGCCCCGACGACGTGCAGGTAGTCCAGGCGCCCGAAGAACAGCGGGGTGTGCGCCAGGTCCGCGAGCGACTTGATCCGCTCGTCGATCTGCGCCTGGAGCACGGCCGCGTTCACCCAGTTCGCGGTGACGTCGCGGATGTCGAGGTTCTGGGCGTCCTCCCGCATGGCGCGCAGCGCGGCGCGGGACGCCGCGAGATGGGCGCGCTCATGGGCGAGGGGGTCGGTGGTGGAATCGCTCTCGAATTCGTGCGCGGGCACGGTGTTGCCTCCGGCATTCAACGCAGGACGGCGGACCGCTCCTCGCCTCCGGCGCTTGCGGGGCGCGTGCGGTCCGCTCGGGGATCGATCGTGCGTACGGTTGTCGGCCGGTTTCCGTCCGGTCGGCGGCGCTCCCCCGGCTGCCGGCAGGGCCCCTCCGGGGCCGCCGGTACCACGGTGCGGGAGGCGGGCAGACCGGGGAGTGTACCGGGGGGCGGGGGGTGGGCGCGAATGGTTTTACGGGGGTGTGGTGGTCCCTCCCGTAGGGGACGCCGTGCGACCGGAGGCGTACGCGGGCGGCGTCGGGCTTCCGTCTGCGGGGCGACGCCCCGGCGCACCCGTGCGGAGCACCATGGATACATGAGCACCGTCACCCTTGACCCGAGAAGGACCGGCGCCACCGCGGCCCCCGGTCACCCCCACAACCGCGCCTCCGGCGCCCTGCGTGCCGTGAAGGTCTTCGCGCAGGCCGCCTTCGGGGTCGTCGTCCTCGGCGAGTACGCGGAGGAGGCGGGGGTGCGGCGACGCTGACCGCACCCCCGCGCCTCCCTCAGCTCTCCGACAGCAGCTCGTCCGCGTCCACGATGCGGTACGCGTAGCCCTGCTCGGCCAGGAACCGCTGGCGGTGCGCCGCGAAGTCCTGGTCGATCGTGTCGCGCGCGACGACCGAGTAGAACCGCGCCTCGTGCCCGTCGGCCTTCGGCCGCAGCACCCGGCCCAGGCGCTGCGCCTCCTCCTGGCGCGAACCGAACGTCCCCGACACCTGGATGGCGACCGTCGCCTCCGGCAGGTCGATGGAGAAGTTCGCCACCTTCGACACCACCAGCACGTTCAGTTCGCCCTGCCGGAACGCCTCGAACAGCTTCTCGCGCTGCGCGTTGCTGGTCTCGCCCTTGATCACCGGGGCGTCCAGATGCTCGCCGAGCTCGTCCAGCTGGTCGATGTACTGCCCGATGACCAGGGTCTGCTCGCCCTTGTGCTTGCGCACCAGCGCCTCGGTGACCTTCCGCTTCGTCGCGGTCGTCGCGCAGAACCGGTACTTCTCCTCGGCCTCGGCGGTCGCGTACGCGAGGCGCTCCGAGTCCGTGAGGTTGACCCGGACCTCGACGCAGTCCGCCGGGGCGATGTAGCCCTGCGCCTCGATCTCCTTCCACGGCGCGTCGAACCGCTTGGGGCCGATGAGCGAGAACACGTCCGACTCGCGGCCGTCCTCGCGGACCAGGGTCGCGGTCAGGCCGAGGCGGCGGCGGGCCTGGAGGTCGGCGGTGAACTTGAAGACGGGCGCGGGGAGCAGGTGCACCTCGTCGTAGATCACGAGGCCCCAGTCGCGGGAGTCGAACAGCTCCAGGTGCGGGTAGACGCCCTTACGGCGGGTGGTCAGCACTTGGTAGGTGGCGATCGTGACCGGCCGGATCTCCTTGCGCGTCCCGCTGTACTCGCCGATCTCGTCCTCGGTCAGCGAGGTCCGCTTCACCAGCTCGTGCTTCCACTGGCGGGCGGAGACGGTGTTCGTCACCAGGATCAGGGTGGTCGCCTTGGCCTGCGCCATCGCGCCCGCCCCGACGAGGGTCTTGCCCGCGCCGCAGGGCAGCACGACGACGCCGGACCCGCCGTGCCAGAACCCGTCGACGGCCTGCTGCTGGTACGGGCGCAGCGCCCAGCCGTCCTCGTCCAGCTCGATGGCGTGGGCCTCGCCGTCCACGTACCCCGCGAGGTCCTCGGCGGGCCAGCCGAGCTTGAGCAGCGTCTGCTTGACCTGGCCGCGCTCGGAGGGGTGCACGGCGACGGTGTCCGGGTCGATCCTGGCCCCGACCAGGGGCTGGACCTTCTTCGACCGGAGGATCTCCTCCAGCACGGGCCGGTCCGTCGTCGTCAGGACGAGTCCGTGCACGGGGTGCTTGGACAGGGTGAGGCGGCCGTAGCGGTCCATCGTCTCGGCGATGTCGACGAGCAGCGCGTGCGGTACGGGGTAGCGGGAGTACGTCACGAGCGCGTCCACGACCTGCTCGGCGTCGTGCCCGGCCGCGCGGGCGTTCCACAGCCCGAGCGGGGTCAACCGGTACGTGTGGATGTGCTCGGGCGCCCGCTCCAGCTCGGCGAACGGCGCGATGGCCCGGCGGCAGGCGTCGGCCTGCTCGTGGTCGACTTCGAGGAGGAGCGTTTTGTCGCTCTGGACGATGAGGGGTCCGCTCACGCGCGTGGGCCCTTTCGGCTCGGGGGAAACCTCCAGTGTGCCGCATGCGGGGGCGGTGTGTCGTGGGCCCGGGTCACATGCGTGTACATGCTCAGGAACTCCTCAAATCCCCGACGCCCCCGCGTCCTGGGCGATATACACGTTCTCCCGATGGCGAGTGAACGCAGGGAGCGGGCTATGGAGATCGAACTGGCGGCCCTGGCGGGCCAGGCGGCGTCGACGCTGGTGGACGGCCTGGCGACGGCCGGGTGGGAGCGCGCCCGGCAGGCGCTGGCCGATCTCTGGAGCCGGGTGCAGCCGGACCGGGCGGACCGGGTGGCGGCCGATCTGACGGACGCCCGCGCGGCCGCGCTCACGGCACGGCGCGCCGGCAACGAGGCGCTGGAGCAGGGCCTCGTCACCGAGTGGGCGGCGCGGCTGCAGCAGCTGCTGGCCGCCCATCCGGAGCTGGTGCCCGAGCTCCGGCGCGTGCTGGACGATCTGCGGCCGGCCGGAGCCGAGGACGCGGCTCCGCGGACGGTCACCATGAAGGTGCAGGCATCCGACCGCTCCCGCGTCACGATGGCCGGGCGGGACGTCAACATCACGAAGGGGTGATCGTTTGAGTTACGCAGGAGGGGACTCGGACGATGCCGACGACGGCGGCATCCGGATGGACGCGCGGGCGTCCGGGCGGTCCCGGATCACGATGGCCGGGCGGGACATCAGCAGCACCTACTTCGTCAGCGCCTCGTCCGCGGTCTTGATCGGCCTGGCGGGCATCGTCCTCCTGATGGGCCTGTGGCAGCCGTGGCAGAAGCAGGGCGGGGGCGACGACAAGCCCGCCTCCGTGGTGTCGGAGCCGTCGTCCAGGCCGCACCGGGATCCGTCGCCGGACAGCCGGGACGACGGGGAGGCGCCGGATCACGAGGAGACGACCTCCACACCGACGCCCACGCCCAGCCCGACGCCCACGCCCCTGCCGACGCCCACGCCCGACCCGCCGAGCCCCGTCGACCTGGCGTTCGCGTCCGTCCGGGTCGGCACCTGCCTCAACGTGTTCGACTCCGGCTGGGGCAAGCTGAACCACGACCGGCCCGAGGCCGTCGACTGCGCGGCGAGCTTCGCCTTCACGCAGGTGACCATGGTGACCACGTCCGCCGGCAACTGCCCCGAGGGCGGCGGACGGCACGGCTGGGGACACGTCAACGCCGACGGGTCCTCCATCGCCCTGTGCCTGGACCGGCGGTTCGCCACGGGCCAGTGCTTCCCCGCCTCACTGACCAAGCAGGCGGACGGGAGCATCAAGGGCACCGGGCAGCTGTTCACCGTCTGGGGCTGTGACCGGACGAAGGTGCCGACCGGCCAGAACGCGCTCATGGTCATCACCGCGCTGGTGAGTGACGGCCAATGCCCTCAGCGCACCGGCCGCAAGACGCTCGACTGGACGGTCTTCAGCGGTTCGCGCACGTTGTGCGCGGTGCTGATGCAGAAGTGAGCGTGCCCGCGCGGCGGCGCGGGCACGCGGAAGGGTGCCGCCGACGCCCGCGAACCGTCAGGCCGAGGATCCGCTGTCGACGACCAGGTCGGCGCCGACCACCGCGCCGGCCGCGGGTGAGGCGAGATAGAGCACCGCGGCCGCTACTTCTTCGGCTTCCGCGACCCGGCCGAGCGGATTCTGCGTCTTCACCCGCTCGGCCCGGTCGGCCTCGGTCTCGCCGGGCCGCAGCGACATGGGAGCGGCGGAGGCGCCGGGGCTGACCGCGTTGATGCGGATCCCCTGGTGGATGTGGTCGAGAGCGGCGGCGCGGGTGAGCGCGGAGACCGCTGCCTTCGAGGTGATGTACGCGGCGAGGTTCGGGGTGCGCAGGTGTGCGCCCAGGTTCGAGGAGATGTTGACGATGGCGCCGCCACCGTTTCGCCTCATGTGCGCGATCTCGTGCTTCATGGCCAGCCAGACACCGGTGACGTTGGTCCGGAGCACCGCGTCCCAGTCCTCCTCGCTCACCTCACCGACGGGTACGGCGCCCCGGAGTATCCCGGCGTTGTTGACCGCGATGTCCAGTCCACCGAAGCGGGAAACGCTCTCGCGTACGAGGTTCTGAAGCCGGCTGGAGTCGGTGACGTCGGCGGTGACGGCGATGGCCGTGCCGCCGGCGGCCTCGATGAGACCGACCGTCCCGTCCAGGGAGGCCGCGGTGCGTCCCGCGGCGACCACGGACGCGCCCTCGGTGGCGAAGGCGAGCGCGATCGCGCGGCCGAGGCCGGAGCCTGCGCCGGTGACGAGGACGGTCCTGCCGGTGAAGCGGTTCATCGCGGTGACTCCCTTGAGTGATGGATTACGTGATGCGGTGGTGCGGAAGGCGACGGCTGCGAGAGCGGCTCCTGCCGCGGCCGGGGAACGGGCATGGGACCGGCGAGGCGGCGACGCGGGCAGCACGTGGGGCGGGCGTGCCCTCCCGATATTTGACCGATCGGTTCATTATTTGGGCGTGCGTAAGCGGCCCGGTGGAGTCGGCGGTGCGGGTCAGTCCAGGAGGGTCAGGGCCTGTTCGGCCGCGTCCCGTACCCGGTCGGGATCGATCGACGCCTTGCCGACGATCCGTACCCCCTGGAGCAGGACGAGCAGCATGCGGGCCAGTGCGCGCGGATCGCGTTCCGCGGGCAGCTCGCCCTGGGCCCGGGCCCGTACGAGCGCGGAGTGCAGCAGGGTCTCGACGTGCTCCCAGCTGAGCTCCACCCGGCGGGCCGCCGCCGGGTCGTGCGGCGCCAGCTCGGCCGCGGTGTTGGTGACGAAACAGCCGTTCAGCCGGCCCTCCGGGGAGATGGCCTCGGCGGCGAAGCGGCGCACCACCGCCCGCACCGCGGGCAGTGCGGGGCCCGGCTGGGACAGCTCGGCGAGGAGCACCGGGTCGCGCGTCTCGGCGTACCGGTCCAGGGCTTTCAGGTACAGCTCGTGCTTGTTGCCGAAGGTCGCGTAGATGCTGGCGCGGCCGATGCCGAGGTGCTCGACGAGATCCGCCAGTGACGTCGCTTCGTAGCCGCGCCGCCAGAACAGCTCAAGGGCCGACTGCAGCGCGGCGTCCGGATCGAATTCCTTGGTCCTGGCCACATCGAAGACCATAAGACTTTCTGGAATGATCGGTCAAATAATCGCGCGTCGCGGCGAGACCTGGCATGCCGCCGCACGGAAGCCGGGGAGTCGTTCGGCGGGAAGGGGCGACGGCCTTGCCTCGCGAGCCCCCGGCCGCCCTACTCCGCCAGCTCCGCCACGCCCGTGATCCGGTGGAGCGGATACGTGCGGATCTCGTCCGCCGTGTGGTCGTACGCCGTGACGTAACCGCCCTCCACGCGGACCGGGGCGATCACGCGCTGGCTCGCCGCGCCGTCCGCGTTGACGTAGCCGATCCAGACCGCGGAGCCGGTCATCGCGGCGGCCTGGACGGTGACCAGGGTCTCCGCCGGCGTGGTGCGGGGCAGCGCGCCGGGCGGCGCGGCGGGTCCGCTCTCCGGCTGGGCCCTGACCACCGTCGCCGCGTCGTCCCCGGCCCGGATCGCCCGGACCGCCGCGCCGAGCAGCGTGGTGTCCGGCACGGGCGGGCCCTCGGGGACGGGGGCGGGCGCGGAGCGGGGCGGGGTGCGGTGGGCGCCGGCCCGGGTGATCAGGACGTCGCCGTCGGCGGACTCCGCGGCGGGCGCGTACCCCATCTCGCGCAACCCGTCGAGCAGGGACGCCGGATCGGCCCGCGCCGCCAGCACCGTCGGCGCGATCCGGCGCAGCCGCAGCGCGGCGGACCGCTTGTCGGCCAGGATCTCGCCGAGCACGGTCTCGTCGTCGCACCGTACGTACGAGGACGCGGCGCCGATCCGGAGGTGCCCGTGGCGGCGGGCCACGTCGTCGATGAGATAGCTCAGCGGCTGCGGCACCGGCGTACGGCTGTGCGTGGCGAGGAAGGCGTGCAGGTCGGCGGCGGTCCGCCCGGCGTCCAGGGCGCGGCGGACGGACCCGGGCGTGAAGCGGTACACCGTCGCCCCGCCCTTGGACTCGATGTCCGCGAGCGTGCCGAGCATGTCGGCCAGCGGGCGTTCCAGCGGGCCGGGCGCGACGGCCGTCAGGTCGGCCTGGAGCAGGACGTGGTCCAGCGGCTCCGGCAGCAGCGGGGCGAGCAGGCCGGCGGCCTTCGCGGGCCCCTCGGCGAGCAGGGCGCGGGTCTGGGAGGCGAGCGCGCCGCGCCCGGTGATGCCCAGGAGCTCCGACTCGTTCAGCGTCCACAGGGCGATCCGGGACCGCAGATCCGTGGTCCCCTCGGAGGCGGCGGCCCCGCGCAGCGGGCGCTCCCAGCGGAGCCGGGCCAGCACGGACTCGGGGTCGGGCGCGGTGCCGGCCGGCAGCGCGTCGAGCAGGGCGAGGACCCGGTGGCGCACCTCGGGTGCGGCGGAACGGTCCAGGTCGGAGCCGAGGGCGGACAGCGCCCGCCCCTTCGCGTCCTGGCCGCCGACCAGGCCGGAGGTCCGGGTGGCGGTGAGCCAGGCCGTGGCGAGGGTGACCCAGCGCTCCTGCGCGGGCAGGTCCAGCCACTCGTCGGACGCCGGAGTCGGCGCGTACCGCTCGTCCGCCTCGCCGTCGGAGGCCAGCAGCCCGGCCGCGTACGCGAGTTCCACCCAGAACGCGGCGACGGGCTCCGGGACGTCCAGCGCGGCGGCCGTCTTCCGCAGCTCTCGGACGCTCAGCCCGCCGGCGCGCAGGACGGCCGGGCCGCCGCCGTTCCAGTGCTTCAGCAGCTCCTCGACGGTGGACACCGCAAGGAACGCCTGGCCGGCCGCCGCGCTGTCCACAGCCTGTGGATCGCGTTCGGCGACGGCGGCCACGGCCGGCGGCCGGGGCTCCGGAGTCCGGTGGGCGCGCCCGGCCCGCAGATGCAGCGCCGCCTCGCGCGGCAGCACGACGGTCCGGGTCGAGACGGGCAGCAGCAGCCCCCGGTCCCGCAGCCACGTCACGGGCGGCGCCGGATTCGGCGTCACCTCCCCGTACGGCGGCCCCCACACGAGCCGGTCCAGGACCGCCAGGGCCTCCGTCGGCGCGGTGTCCAGCAGCTCGCCCATCCGGGCGCGGTCGGTGAACAGCCCGGTCAGGGCCGCCACCGCGGACACCGGGTCGTGCGTGGCGGGCAGCCCGGCGGCCGTCAGGATCTCCTGGAGCCGGCCGGGGGACATCCCCGCGGTGGCCTCGGCGACGGTCGGCCCGAGACCGGTGGGTGAGGGGTGCTGGGGCGACGGCGACAGCAGTTCCCGCGCCGTGCGTACGAGCCGCAGCCGGTCGTCCTCGCCCCACACGAGCGCCTGCTCGCGCAGGGTCCCGACCGCGCCGGGCAGCGCCGCCACGATCGCGGCGCCCATGTCGTCGCGCTGCTCGCCGTCGTCCTGCCCGTCCCCGGTCAGCAGCCCGAGCAGCGTCCCGTACGGGGCCGGGTCGGGCGCGACCGCCAGCGCCTCGGCGGCCTGGAGCGCGAACCGGTCCAGCCGTTCCAGGGCACGTACGACGGACGCACGGGTGCCCGCGCGCGTGGCGAGCTGCGTGATGTCGCCCGGCACGGGGGAGAGGAGATCGGGCCGCGCCCGCAGCAGCCCGGCCAGTGACTCGTCGTCCCGGGCGCGCAGGGCCTCGGCGAGCGTCCGCGGTGGTGTGGTCGTCCCCATCCGACCCACGGTAGCCGCTCCGGACAGCCCTGAGGGCGCTACCGTCGGTGCAGGCCGTGGCGGGGAACCGAGGGGAAGCGACGCGTGGGGATCGAGAGCGACCAGCTCGTCTACGACTACCTGAGCCGGGTCGGCGACCTGGCCCAGCAGCAACAGCTGCCGTCCGGCGCCCGGATGAGGCTGGTGGCGGAGCTTCGGACGGAGATCGACCGCCGGCGCACGGCCCAGCGGGCGCACACCCCGGGCCAGGTCCGCCGCATCATCGGCACCCTGGGCACCCCGGACGAACTGGTCGCGGCGGCGGCCCGGGCGGGGGCCCCGGAGACGCCGGCCCCCCCGGAAATCCCCGAACCGCGCCGCGCGCGTCTCCCGGGCGGGGGGCGGCGCGGGGCGGACCCGGATGCGACGGGACCGCGCGGGGCGGACCCGGGCGGTGCGGCGCGCCGTGGGGGCCGCGGGATATCGGCCTCGCGCGGGGAGGGTTCGGGCGAGGGCGGTGCGGCGCGGCGGTCGGGCGACAAGGCGCCGCGCCGGGCGGACCCGGGCGGTGCGGCGCGGCGGTCGGGCGACAAGGCACCGCGCCGGGTGGACCCGGGCGGTGCGGCGCGGCGGTCGGGCGACGAGGCACCGCGCCGGGCGGACCCGGGCGGTGCGGCGCGGCGGTCGGGCGACGAGGCTTCGGCGGCGCGCCGTGGGGGCCTCGGGGCGTCGGCCTCGCGCGGGGAGGGTTCGGGCGCCTCCGCCCCGCCCGGTCCGGGCAGGGGTGCCTCGGTGCGCCGGGTCGGCAAGGGGGCCTTCGCCCTGCGGCGGGCGGACCGGGACGCCGGGGCCCCGGGCGCCTCCGTCCCGGCCCAGGCGGACCCGGACGCCTCCGCCCCGCATCGGCTGGGCATGGACGAGGTCGGTCCGGACGCGGGTGACGGCGACTGGTGGCGGGACGAACCCGGGCCGTTCGGGGAGACCGGACCCGGTGCGTTCGGGGAGTTCGGGCCGGGGACGGAGGTGCCGGGCTTCCGGGGCGGCGTCGAGATCCCGGCGCTGCTGCGGCCGCCCGAGGCGGAGGCGGAGGAGGAACCGGACGAGGAGACGGAGGACGAGGCCCCGGAAGAGGAGGAGCCGGAGGCGCAGGCGGCTCCGGAGAAGCCGCGCCGCCGGTTCCGCCGCGCCCGCCCGGCCCCGGCGGCGCCCCAGGCGGCCCCCCGCCGGGGCCTCGGCCATCCGGTACTGCTGCTGGCGGCGGCCCTCCTCGTGGTGGGCGCGGCGATGGGCTCCCTGCTCGCCCTGGCGGGCGGCTGGCTGCTCGCGTACAGCTCCCGCACACTCTCCCGCGCCGAAGCCAAGTGGGCCGCGATAGGCCTCCCCGGCGCGGTGGCGGTAGCCGCCCTGGTCTGGCTCTGGGGCCGTATGGACGGCCGCTGGGGCGCTCCGATCCCGGAACACGGCATGCGGGACGCGCTGGGTGACGTATGGCCGATCACGGTCCGCGCGGCGGCGGTGGCCTCGGCGCTGTTCCTGGTGTGGCGGGCGAGGCGTCGATAGAGGGGGCCGCCCGGCCGGGTCCGTACGGCGTTCAGAATGGAAGGCATGACTTCCTCCCCGCTGACGGTCGGCTTCGACCTGGACATGACGCTCATCGACTCCCGCCCCGGCATCAAGGCCGCCTTCCTGGTGCTCGCCGCCGAGACCGGCGTCACGATCGACGCCGACCTGGTGGTGAGCCGCCTGGGCCCGCCGCTCGAACAGGAGATCGCGCACTGGTTCCCGGCCGACCAGGTGTCCGCCGTGGCGGACCGGTACCGGGCGATATACCCCTCGCACGCCATCGCCCCGGCGCTCGCCATGCCGGGCGCGCGGGAGTCGGTCGAGGCGATCCGCGCGATCGGCGGCCGGACGATGGTGGTCACCGCCAAGTACGAGCCGAACGCCAAGCTGCACCTGGCGCACCTCGGCATCGAGCCGGACGTCGTCGTGGGCGACCTCTGGGCCGAGCAGAAGGCGGTGGCGCTGAAGGAGCACGGCGCCACGGTCTACGTGGGCGACCACGTCGGCGACGTGCGCGGCGCCCGGGCCGCGAACGCCGTCTCGGTGGCCGTCGCGACGGGCCCGTGCGACGCGGAGGAACTGCGTGCGGCGGGCGCGGACGTGGTCCTCACCTCGCTCACGGAGCTGCCCGCCTGGCTGGAGGCTCACGCGAAGCGCACGGCGTCCTGACCACGTCCCCCGAGCTCGAAGTGCAGGCCGGGCCGAATGGCCGGCCCCAGACGGAGGGGGGTCACACCGGCGACGGCTTCACGGGCGCGGGCGAGGCCGAGATCGGCGACGGCGTCGGGCCCGAGGGCGAGGGAGACCGGCACCGGAGGCGGTTCGTGCCGGGCCGGAGTGCTCAGGTCGGCCCGGGCGGAACGCAGCTGGGTGACCATGGTCGCGAGGCCGTGCCCCGTGGCCAGGTACGCCGCGAGTTCCGGCACGAGATCCAGCGGCACGTCGTGGCCGGACCCGTAGCCGAGCACGATCGTGGCGCGTTCCTCGACGCCGGCAGCGGTGTGCGACACCCGAACGGTAGCGATCGAGGGGCGACCGGCACCGCCGACGGCCACCACCCAGGTGGGCAAGGACCGCTGGGCGCGCCCGCGGGCGAGTTCGGTCAACTGGCGAGGCGACCAAGGCACGTTGACCGGCTCAGCGGTGGACCACCCGGCGGGCGGCGCCCCCGTGAGCGTGCGCCAGGCCAGCTCCAGGGCGCGGCCGAGGGTGAGGCGGTCGTCGGCCGGATGAATCGTGCGGAGGGAGAGGATCAGCTGGTGCTCCCCCTCGGCCCCGGCAGGCTGCCGGAACGCGTCCGAGATCCGGGGCGTGCCGTTGTCGACGGGGTCGAAGCGCCCGTCGTGCCAGTCGAGTACGGCCCCGGAGAGGCCGTCGTAATAGCCGCACGCCGGGTCTCGCACGACCCAGCGCGACGGCAGCCCGTCGAGCAGGGTGTGAAGGGGGAACGTGAGCCGGGTGCCCGGCGGCGTGACGAGTTGCAGTTCCCGCCCGGTGCGTACGGCGTTACGAGCGACATCGGTCAGCCACGTGGTCGCGGCCACGACGGGGCGTCCCTGGATGACGACGGCCGCCCTCGCGGTGAGCACGTCGACGCCGGGAGGAGCCGTATCGCCGCGGAGCCCCGCGAGGTCGGGCACCACTTCGGTGTGCCCGGCCCCGGGTGGCCAGACGGCGCCCCCGAGCACCGCTGCCAGCCGACCCGCGACGGACCCCGCGAGCCGCGCGGCCTCCGCCGCCGCACTGGACGCCCGCGCCTCGGTCCACCACACGGGCGACTCGTCCCACACGCCCTTGCCGAGCAACCTGTCGACCTCACCGGGCACTTGGAGATACCGGGGTGCTTCCAGGGAGACCAACGTCTGCCCGGAGTCCGCGCACAGTCGCACGACGGCCCCGTCCCCGGCCTGGTTCACCCGCAGATCGGGGCCGCCCGCGTGCAGCCCGGCCAGCAGCGTCCTGGTGTCGGGCATCCGAGGCGTGAGGGCGATGACGTCCTGGGTCATGCTGCTCCGTCTTGTGAGGGATGGCGCGCGATGCGGTCAGTACCGGCCGGACAGCTCCTCCAGGGCGTCCAGGGACGGTGATTCCACAGGTCGGACGGGACCGTCGGCTTTCCACCCCCACTCGCCGACAGGAGTCGAGGTGCTCACGCCGGCGCCCTTACGGATCCGCTCACAGTCTGTCGGTCACGTCGAGGCCCATGCCGTTCTCATCCGCGTCATCGGTAGAGATGCCGTAACCGACGGCGTGGCCGAAGTATGTTGGTTCACCGGTTTCGGGCTGTACGCCGAAGTGGGACGTGATGTCCTCAAGCGCGCCCGCCAGCCGCGGAGCGTTGCGCTTCTGCACCTCGGGGTGGGGGCGGCCGGAGAAATCGAACCAGCCCCAGATGTCATGGTGGACGGATACCTCGACGGAGATCCCGTTGCTGTCCGGAAGCAGCCACATCTTGATGAGTCCGGGCTCCCTGCGCGCCTTCCCTTCGGCGTCGTACCACGTCCCCGGTCCGCTGACGTACATGCTCCCGATGAGGGCGTCCGGAAAGCCGCAGGGCCGACTTCCGAGTACGCGTTCCGTGACCTGGGGGTCGCCGAGCGGTGTCACGGGCAGGGAAAGTGCGGTTGTCAGCCCCGTCGGCCCCCGGCCCGGGACGTACCAGGCCTGCTCGACCCTCGTCGCCTCCAGCAACTCGTAGGCGCGAAGGATCTCGGCGAACCTTTCCGCGGCGGTCAGAGTCGCGGCGACTACGTCGCGTTCAGGCCCCTCCGGGGTGATCTCCTCGAGTTCCCAGTACCAGGCCCCGACGTGTTTGGGGGCGCGTTTCAGCGTGGACATGCGCGTTCCTTACGGGAAGACCGAGCCGTCGGGCGGCACGATGATCGCTCCGTCCTCGAAGCGGACGAGATAGGTGGCTCCGGCCATTCGGGAGGCTTTCTCCACATCTCTAAAAGCATGGCGGGTGAGACTTCCCATCGGCTGATGGACATCCAGAATGGCCACGCGATGGTTCAGCCCGTCGTAGATCAGCTGGTCGGCAGATTTCTTGGCTGCGGTGCCGACCTTGTTGATGCTGTTCACGTCTTTGAGCTGATACCCGTAGTCCATGGCCCCGGAGGCGTCTCTTGTGTAGACGTCGATGTCCCAGACGTCCGTATCTTCGCCGAACTCGAACCCGATGCGAGTGAAACCGCGGTTCTGCAGTTCGGTGGCCTGCCTGAGGGCCATGTGGGCGGCAGGGACCATGCTGCCGTGCGGGTCGCTCCTCGAAGGCCCCTTCTTGCACATGTCGAGTATCTTGGCGTACCGCTCCGATCCGCGTAGATGCCCCCGGTTGATGAGTTCGGCCACGCCTGCTCCGTAGGGGTCCTTGCGCAGCGCGGCGATCACCTTCTCCTGGTCGGCCGCGCTCATCTTCGCGCGGTCCAGTTCATCGAGGAGGGCGGCCTCCTGGCGGACTTCGAGCGGCCCCGATCGTGCCGCCGCGAAGTCGTCGGACCGAGTCACGTACCCAGCGGGATCGATGTCCGCGCGCAGACCGGGCGCGCCTGGTTCGCCGTGCCCTCGGGAGTGGGTTTCCGGTCCGCCATCCGTGTCGGCGGGCGGCCCGTCACCGTGGCCGGAAGCAGTGCCCTCGGAGCCGGTGTGCCTGCTCCCGGAGCCGTCGCCATGGCTTCGTGGGCCGTCGGCTCCTGCGAGGCCATCACCGTGTGGTCCGCGCGTCCCGCTGCCCGCACTGTGGTCGCCACGCGGCGGCAGCCCGTCGCCCGCGTGGGCCGTGGCGTCGGGTGCGTGGCCTCCGGCGGCGACCGGTTCCCGGTGGTCCGGGCGTTCGTCACCGGTCCGGCTCTCCGCCGCCGGCTCGCGCCGCGCAGGTTCCAGGTGGGGGTTGCCCTCGCGGTCGAGGGGGACGAAGTTGCCGTCCTTGTCGATGCGGTAGCGGTGGTCCAGGTCCAGGACGCCGTCGGGGAAGCGTGAGGCCGGGATGCGGAGGTGGTCGCTGACGTCGGCGAGTACCTGGGAGACCTTGGGCAGGTCCGACAGGGCCTTGGCCGCCCTGAACGCACCGCCGAGCGGGTCCAGGGCGTCGCCGATCCGGGCCACGGTGCCCGCCGCCTTCGCGAACGTTCCGCCCTTGCCGAGCTTGGCGGCGACTCCCAGCGGGCCTGCGAAGAGGGTGAGGATGTTGAACGAGACGATGGCGTGGCCCCGGGCCGGGTCCTCCGGCGTGACGTCGTACGCGACGAGCTGCTTGGCGAACTCCTTCGCGTACGCCTCGCTCTCCCGCTGCCAGTCCGACAGGTGCTCGCCCTGGCCCAGGGCGTCCATGCCGTACGCGTACCCGCCGACGGCTGTCCTGCGTAAGCCGTCCCATGCCTCGTCGCGGGCGTTCTCCCCGTGGAAGCCCGCCAGCGTGCCCAGGCCGTCGATGCCGCCCCAGATGCTGTCCTTGGCGAGGCCGTCCCAGGCCCAGCTCTTGGCCCCGTGGCCCCACCAGCCCAGGCTCCAGCGCTCGTACGTGCGCTCCTCGGGGCTGCCCCACGGCAGGTTCTTCATCCCCGCGAGCAGGTCCTCGGAGGGGCCGTACGCACGCGGCCCGTGAGAGCCGTCGTCGGCGGTCCAGCGCGGCCTGGACATGGCCGGGCTGATCGCCTCGATCGCGTTCGCGGCTTTGCGTTCGGCCTCGTGGAAGCCGTTCTGTGCCGTGGCCACGTCGTCCATCAGGGCCTGGTGCTCGTCGAGCTTCTTCCGGTCCTCGGTCCAGTCGTCGTCGCCCTCCACGCCATGGACGAAGTCGATCGCGTCATGCTTCAGCTGCTTGAGCCGGTCCGCGTGCGGTTTCGCCTCGTGGATGAAGGTGTCCAGGGCGTCGGCGAGCGACTCGATGTCCGTGGCGAACTCCTCCGCCGTGTCCATCACGGGCTGGGTGGAGGAGAACAGCCGGTCGGCCTCGGGCGCCTTGTAGTAACCGGCCGTCGCCTGGAAGCGGGAATGGACGTCCTTCCCGCTGGTACGGATGCCGATGGCGTGCGTACGGAGACCGGACGCGGCCTTCTCCAACTGGGCGAAGTCGCCGGTGTACTGAGGAATGCCGCCGGGCTGGATCACGGCGGCTACTTCCCGTCGCGCTCGGCGGACGGCTTCCCGGCCGCCCTGAGCTCGGCGGGAGTGGGGGCCTTGGCCGCCTCGCGCTGGGCCCGGGCCGCCATGGCGAGGTCGCCTTCGATGTACTCGGTGGTGGCCTTGACCGTGCCGTCCATCGACTTCTCGGCCCGGGCCGCCATGAACGTGATCTTGTGCTGCGTGTCGGACACGAAGTTGACGACGGCGGCGCCCACCGGACCTGCCGGCGCCTCACCGCAGTAGGGACCGCTGATCGTCCCCGCGGACAACGCCGCGTCCTCCACGTTCCTGCCGTAGCCCCTGACGTCTTTGCTCAGGTCCTTCGCGGCGAGCCCGACCAGGGACAGGATCGACTCCACCCCGCCCGGATCGATGTCCCATCCCGTCATGGCGTCCCCCCGGTCCGGCGCTGCTCGGAACTCCATCTCTACCAAGGGGTACGTTGCAAGTGCAACGCATTTCCGGCCAAAGGCGGCAGGGTGCGGCTATCCCTCCCGCGACCCCGCCCGCGCCGAGCGGATGACGCCTGCCGCGGCGATCAGGAAGCCGACGCCCATCAGCATGCAGAGGGACCAGGCGATGGACGGCAGGGGATGGGTGCCGAGGAAGAGCGGGGCCATGGTGGCGAGGGTGGAGAGGGCGCCGATGAAGAAGACGATCGCGCCGATCCGGACCAGCCGGTCGCCCGCGCCGGAAGATGAGGTACTCACCCCGTCAGGGTAGTTCCCGAGCACCGCGGAATCGGCTCCGGGTGGCGGGCGCAACCGTGTCCGGGTGAAGCAGGTGCCGTTTCCGGACACAGTCCGGATGACCAGGCTTGACGAGGGGTACTTCCCCTGTGGAGGCTTCAGCCAGCAGGGGAGCACGACCACAGGACGGCCTGACCTGCTGAGGGCATTCGTTCCGGCATACGGGTTGAGATGGGGTGCGTGCTTTGCCGACTGGCAAGGTCAAGTGGTTCAACAGCGAGAAGGGCTTCGGCTTCCTCTCCCGCGACGACGGCAGCGACGTCTTCGTGCACTCGTCCGTGCTCCCGGCCGGGGTCGACGCTCTCAAGCCCGGCCAGCGCGTCGAATTCGGCGTGGTCGCCGGTCAGCGCGGGGACCAGGCGCTCTCCGTGTCGATCCTCGACCCGACCCCGTCCGTCGCGGCCGCCCAGCGCCGCAAGCCGGACGAACTCGCGTCGATCGTCCAGGACCTGACCACCGTCCTGGAGAACATCACGCCGATGCTGGAGCGCGGCCGGTACCCCGACAAGGCGGCGGGTGCCAAGATCGCCGGGCTGCTGCGGGCGGTGGCGGACCAGCTCGACGTGTAGCCGCGACACAGCGCGAGGTGGGGGCCCCCCGCCGGGGGCACCC
>NZ_JBMNDO010000132.1:0-21406 GCF_052542855.1 Streptomyces sp. SAS_281 | reverse complement strand
GTTCATGGTCCGTGAGACCTCGCAGATGTTCATCACCGGTCCGGACGTCGTCAAGGCGGTCACCGGCGAGGAGATCACCCAGAACGGCCTCGGCGGCGCGGACGTCCACGCCGAGACCTCGGGCGTCGCGCACTTCGCGTACGACGACGAGGAGACCTGCATCGCCGAGGTCCGGTACCTCATCGGGATGCTGCCCTCCAACAACCGGGAGAACCCGCCCACCGCGGCGAGCGACGACCCGGCGGACCGGCGCGGCGACGCCCTCCTGGACCTGGTCCCGGCCGACGGCAACCGCCCGTACGACATGCACAAGGTCATCGAGGAGCTCGTCGACGACGGCGACTACCTGGAGATCCACGAGCGCTGGGCCCGCAACATCATCTGCGCCCTGGCCCGGATGGACGGCCAGGTCGTCGGCATCGTCGCCAACCAGCCCCAGGCCCTGGCCGGCGTGCTGGACATCGAGGCGTCCGAGAAGGCAGCGCGCTTCGTCCAGATGTGTGACGCCTTCAACATCCCCATCATCACTCTTCTGGACGTACCCGGCTTCCTGCCCGGCGTCGATCAGGAGCACGGTGGGATCATCCGGCACGGCGCGAAGCTGCTCTACGCGTACTGCAACGCGACGGTGCCGCGGATCTCCCTGATCCTGCGCAAGGCGTACGGCGGTGCCTACATCGTCATGGACAGCCAGTCCATCGGTGCGGACCTCACCTACGCCTGGCCCACCAACGAAATCGCCGTGATGGGCGCGGAGGGCGCCGCCAACGTCATCTTCCGGCGGCAGATCGCGGAGGCCGAGGACCCCGAGGCCATGCGGACCCGCATGGTCAAGGAGTACAAGACCGAGCTGATGCACCCCTACTACGCCGCCGAGCGCGGCCTGGTCGACGACGTCATCGACCCGGCCGAGACGCGCGAGGTCCTGATCGCCTCGCTCGCGATGCTCCGCACCAAGCACGCCGACCTGCCGGCCCGCAAGCACGGCAACCCGCCGCAGTAGAAGACGGAGACACCACTCATGACCACTGCCACCGCCGAATCCGTGCTGCGCGTCGAGAAGGGCCTCGCGGACCCCGAGGAGCTGGCCGCGATCACCGCGGTCCTCCTCGCCCGTGCCGCCGCCCAGCCCACCGCGGCCCCCACCCGAGTCCGCGACACGGCCGGCTGGCGCCGCCTGGAGCGCTCCCCGGGCTTCCGAGCCCCGCACAGCTGGCAGGGCTGACCCCAAAAGGCTCGCTCAGGCTCCGAGCCTGAGCGGGCCTTTTCGCGCCCGCAGGCGAATCCCATGGGCGCGGGCCACATCAAGCCCGCAGGCGTACTCCGAGGCCGGGCGGGCCACATCAAGCCCGTCCGGCGATTGAGGACAAGCAAGGCCGCCAGGCCGAGCGGCAGAACGCCGAGGGCCCCGCACTCCCAGGAGTGCGGGGCCCTCGGCGTACGGGAAACGCCTACCGCAGGCGCGCCATGAGCGCGTGCTCCACCAACGTGATCAGCGCACTCTTCGCATCCGCCCGGTGCCGCGCGTCCGTCGTCAGGATCGGCGTGTCCGGCCCGATCTGAAGCGCCTCGCGGACCTCGTCGGGGGTGTAGGGCTGGTGGCCGTCGAAGCCGTTGAGGGCGATGACGAAGGGCAGCCCGCTGTTCTCGAAGTAGTCGACGGCCGGGAAGCAGTCCGCGAGACGGCGGGTGTCCACCAGCACCACCGCGCCGATCGCGCCGCGCACCAGGTCGTCCCACATGAACCAGAAGCGGTCCTGGCCCGGCGTACCGAAGAGGTACAGGATCAGGTCCTGGTCCAGGGTGATACGGCCGAAGTCCATCGCCACCGTCGTGGTGGTCTTGTCCCCCGTGTGCGTCAGGTCGTCGATGCCCGCCGAGGCGGACGTCATCACGGCTTCGGTGCGCAGCGGATTGATCTCCGAGACGGCACCGACAAACGTGGTCTTACCCACGCCGAAGCCCCCTGCCACCACGATCTTCGCCGAGGTAGTGGAGCGGGCCGCTCCGCCGCTAGAGCTTGCGAAGTCCACTGAGCACCCTTTCGAGCAGTGTCACATCTGGCTGGCCGCCGGCGGACTCGTCGCCGCCGGGCTGATGGATAGCGACGAGTCCCGCCTCGGCCAGGTCGGCTACGAGGATCCGGGCCACGCCGAGGGGGATCGAGAGGAGGGCCGAAATCTCGGCCACCGACTTGATCTCGAAGCACAGCCGGCAGATCCGCTGGTGCTCGGGCAACTGCCCTTGCAGCCGGGACGGATCGGCCGTGGTACTGACCAACGCCTCAATGGCGAGTTGGTAGCGCGGTCGGGTCCTGCCACCTGTCATGGCGTACGGACGGACCAGCGGATTGTGCGCGGCCGGAGCCGACGGCTCGGGAGCCCGCCGCGGCTGCACCGGCTGGATCCGGGGCTGCTGCTGCGGCGCGTCGAACCGGTGCGGCCTGCGCGGATGCTGCTGCGGCTGCGCGGGCTGCTGGGGCTCCTGCTGCGGCCAGCCGGGGCCCGACTGGCCGTACTGGCCCTGGGCGTACGGCTGGTAGGGCTGCTGAGGCTGCTGAGCGCCCTGTCTGCCGGGTGCGGAGGGGAAGTTGAAACGTTCGTCCCCGTGCCCACCCTGCATGTGCCGGTCACCGTCGTACTGGTGTCCGCCTGGGGGTGTACCCACGATTCCTCCTCCGCCTGCCGGTCCCGATCTCAGTGGACCGCGCCACCGCACCCTATGGCGCGGTGACGCGAAACGCACTGTGTGGTTACTGGATAAGACTAGTTAAGAAGACTTCCCTGGAGCTCGGCACGGAGGTCCGGCGTCAGAACGCTGCCCGCGCGGTCGACCAGAAGGGCCATTTCGTACCCGATGAGGCCGATGTCGGCGTCCGGGTGGGCGAGAACGGCCAAGGAGGACCCGTCGGAAACGGACATGATGAAGAGGAATCCTCGCTCCATCTCCACAACCGTCTGATTGACCGCGCCGCCCTCGAAGATCCGTGAGGCGCCGGCGGTCAGCGAGGTCAGCCCGGAGGCGACCGCCGCCAGCTGGTCCGCGCGGTCGCGCGGGAATCCCTCGGACATCGCCAGCAGGAGTCCGTCGGCGGAGACCACCACCGTGTGCGACACCCCGGGGGTGTTGTCCACGAAGTTGGTGATCAACCAGTTCAGATTCTGCGCCGCCTGGCTCATCGGGCTCACACTAACGCTCCTGGTTGTAGGTAGTACTTGTGTCCGTACCCGCGTTGCGTCCCCGAAGGACACCGCGCCGCAGGTTGCTCAGCCTGCCACGCACGTCTTCCGGAGCGCGGGAGACCTGGGGGCCGCCCTGCTGGGTCTGTTCGGCGGTGCCCTCGACCAGGTTGGCCTTGGGCACGCGCCGGGGAAGACCGGACGGGGTTATCCCGCCCGCCTTCGGCTCCCGGAGCTTCTCGGCCCGCTCCCAGCGCTCGTCGTTGGCCGAGCGCCAGTCGTCGGGGCCGTCGTTTCCGGCGTTCCCGTCGGTGGCTTGCTGTGCCGGGGCCGGCCGCTGCGGCAGTTCGTGCTGCTGCGGAGGCTCCTGCGCTCCACCGGACCGGCCGTTCGCGCGGCCCGTGGGCTGCCAGTGCTGCTGGCCGCCCCGGCGCGGAAGACCGGCTTCGGTCAGTTCGTGGCCGGTGTTCGGGACGGGGCCCGAACGCTCGAAGCCTACGCGCTCCTGCGGCTCGGCGGGAGCGCTCACCGCAGATTCCGGTTCCGCCTGGCCGACCGGCTCGAACCCGCCCTGGTACGTGCCCTGATCTGCCCACTCTTCCTGCTGGGGCTGGGCGGCGTACTGCTCGTCGTAGCCCTGCACGGGCGCCTCGGGGGCCGCGTAGGCAGCCTCCGGATAGCCGCTCTGGGAGGCGTCGTAGGCGGGCTGGGCGTCGTAGCCGGGGGCACCGGCGTACGGGTCGTAGCCGCCCTCGTACTGCTGCGCGGCGTAGGCGTCCTGGCCGTTCCCGTTGTAGGCCGCCTCACCGTTCCCGGCGTACGCGTCCTGGCCGTACGCGTCCTGGCCGTACACCTGCTCGGATCGCGCCTGCTCCGGCTGCTCCCCGAACGCCTGGCGCTCGCCGCCGGCGGCCTGGGCCTCCAGCGCCGCGCGGCGCTCCTCGCGCATCAGCGAGCGGCCCACCGGGTCGAGCTGGGCGGAGTCCGCGGAGCCCTCGTCGTAACGGGAGTCGTCGAAGCCGAGCTCGGCCGCCGTACGGAGCTGCTGCTGCTGCTGCGGCAGGGCGTCGAACGCCTGCTGCTGCGGGATGATCGAGGAGACGGTGAAGTCGTCCTGCTCCGGCGCGTCGCCGCCGCCACCGTGGGTGATCGCGTCCGGCAGCATGACCAGCGAGGTCGTGCCGGCCTGCTCGCCCGAGGGGCGCAGCTGGACGCGGATGTCGTGCCGGTCGGCGAGCCGGCCGACCACGAACAGGCCCATGCGCTGCGAGACCGCGGCGTCCACCGTCGGCGGGTTGGCCAGCTTGTGGTTGATGTCGGCGAAGTCCTCGGCGGTGAGGCCGATGCCCTTGTCGTGGATCTCGATCATCACGCGGCCGTCGGGCAGCCGGGTCGCGGTGACCCGCACCTTGGTCTGCGGCGAGGAGAACGTCGTGGCGTTCTCCAGGAGCTCGGCCAGCAGGTGCACGAGGTCGGTGACGGACTGGCCGTGGATCTCGGTCTCCGGGACGCCGGAGAGCTCGATGCGCTCGTACGACTCCACCTCGGAGGAGGCGGCGCGCAACACGTCCACCAGCGGCACCGGCTGGTTCCAGCGGCGGCCGGGCTCCTCGCCCGCGAGGACGAGCAGATTCTCGCCGTTGCGCCGCATACGGGTCGCCAGGTGGTCGAGCCGGAACAGGCTCTCCAGCTGGTCCGGGTCGGCCTCGTTGTTCTCCAGGTCGGTGATCAGGGTCAGCTGGCCCTCGATGAGCGACTGGTTGCGGCGCGAGAGGTTGGTGAAGATCGCGTTGACGTTGCCCCGGAGCATGGCCTGCTCGGCCGCGAGCCGGACCGCCTCCTGGTGCACCTGGTCGAAGGCGCGGGCGACCTCGCCGATCTCGTCCCGCGAGTTGATCGGGATCGGCTGCACGCGGGTGTCGACCCGGCCCGGGTCGGTGCGCGACAGCTGGTCGACCAGCGAGGGCAGCCGCTGCTCGGCGATGGAGAAGGCCGCGGTACGCAGCCGGCGCATCGAGCGGCTCATCTGGCGGGCCATGAGCCCGGCCAGGAGGAACGCGGCCAGCAGGGCGACGACGACGATCGACGCGTCGACGATGGCGTCGGTCCGGGCGTCGGAGGAGATCTCCGCCGCCTCGGTCACGGCCTTGTCGACCAGCTCGTCCTCGACCGTGGTGTAGCCGTCGAACTTGGCGGTGGCGGCGGCCATCCAGGTCTCGGGGGTGATCCCCTTGGCCTTCAGCTGGTCCGGGTCCTTGCCGAGGCCGATCTCCTTGGCCATGCCGTCGTAGACCGAGCCGTCGATGGAGGGCGGCGCCACGAACGGCGCACCGGCCGCGTCCGCCTTCCCCTTGGCTTCCTTCAGCTGGGCCGCGCCCTCGGCGGCCTTGGCGCCCATGACCTTGCGCAGCCGGGCCGCGTCGGCCTCCGTACCGCCGGAGGTGAACTCGCCGAGGGCGATCTGCTCCAGGTAGTTGTAGGAACCGAACGCCTTGACCTGGTCGTTGAACTTGCCCTCCTCCCTGCTGGGACGGACGAGCAGGTGCATGCCGATGGAGCGCTGAAGCGATTCTGCGGCCTTGGCCAGCTCGATCGCGTAGACGGTTCGGCCGTAGCTGGTGATGTTGCCGGTGCCGAGGCCCAGTTCGTTGCAGAACTCCATCAGGGAGTGCTGCACCTGGACGTAGCCCTCTTCGGTCTTCACCGGGTCCATGGCCGCGGTGTACGCCGCCTTGCGCAGCTGCGGGAGCTTCGGCTCCTCCAGCTTGAACAGCTTGAGGCGGCGCTGGAGGCCCTCCTTGGCCGGCATGCCCTCGACCGCGTCGGCGAACTTGGCGGCGGCCGCGTCGGTGGTGGCCCGGGTCTGCGTGACGGCATCGTCCTCACGCTTGTTCGACAGCAGCGGCTGGGCGGTGAGGTCGCGCTCGTTGAGCAGGGCCTGTCCGTACTCCGCGGCGGCCCGCACGATCAGCGCGGTCTTCTCCGCGTCCTGGGCCTCCTGCCAGGTGTTGACCGAGCCCTTCACCTGGAAGCCGCCCATGACCAGGCCGACCAGGACCGGGATCAGGAGGATCGCGTTCAGCCGGGTGGGCACCCGCCAGTTGCGCGGCGACAGCCGGCTGGTGCTGCCACCGGCCGGCGGCGCCCCTGCGGACACGTCGGCGGACGGCGCCGCGGCACGCGACGGCGGGGTGAAGTTGCCCCGTTCCGCCTGCGCCGTGGAGCCCTCGTTGTTACGCCTCACTCGACCAACAACCTCTCGGCGTCGGCACCTACGTTGTGCCGTGTTTTGTTCAGGGCGGTACTTACTCGGGAGTTGGTCGCATTGCAGCACGGCTGACGGCCGCGTTCCAAACAGTCGGAATGAGCGATTCCGAGTGGCTCACGCCTCAGATAAATCGGGCATAAAGAGCGAGCCCCGCCAAAAGGCGAGGCTCATGTGAGCGCAGCGACACCGCTCGTACGCATCCGGTGTCGGTCGCGGGGCAATTCTCTGTCGAAACGTTATGAAGGCGGGGGCGGATCGTGTCAAAGGACACAGCCCGCCCCCGTGTGACTACGTTAACTGCCGTATGCCACTTCCGACTTGTGACTACTTGAGTCGGGCCATCAGAGCGTGCTCCACCAGCGTGATCAGGCCGCTCTTCGCGTCCGCGCGGTGCCGCGCGTCCGTGGTGATGATCGGGGTGTCCGGCCCGATCTGAAGCGCCTCGCGGACCTCGTCGGGGGTGTAGGGCTGGTGGCCGTCGAAGCCGTTGAGGGCGATGACGAAGGGCAGCCCGCTGTTCTCGAAGTAGTCGACGGCCGGGAAGCAGTCGGCGAGACGGCGGGTGTCCACCAGGACGACGGCGCCGATCGCGCCGCGCACCAGGTCGTCCCACATGAACCAGAATCGGTCCTGGCCCGGCGTACCGAAGAGGTACAGGATCAGGTCCTGGTCCAGGGTGATGCGGCCGAAGTCCATCGCCACCGTCGTGGTGGTCTTGCCACCGGTGTGCGTCAGGTCGTCGATGCCCGCCGAGGCGGACGTCATCACGGCTTCGGTGCGCAGCGGATTGATCTCCGAGACGGCACCGACGAACGTGGTCTTGCCCACGCCGAACCCACCGGCCACGACGATCTTCGCCGAGGTGGTGGCCCGGGTCGCCGCGCCGCCGTTAGAGCTTGCGAAGTCCACTGAGCACCCTTTCGAGCAGTGTCACATCCGGCGCGCCGCCGGCCTCTCCATTGCCCGGCTGGTGAATGGCCACCATGCCGGCTTCCGCCAGGTCCGCGACGAGAATCCGCGCCACACCGAGGGGCATCGACAGCAGGGCCGAGACCTCGGCCACCGACTTGACCTCGCGGCACAGATGGCAGATCCGCTGATGCTCGGGGAGCAGGGTCCCCAGATGCGCGGGATCGGCCGTGGTGCTGACCAGTGCTTCTATCGCCAGCTGATAGCGCGGCCGGGTACGTCCACCGGTCATGGCGTACGGGCGGACCAGCGGCTGGTCGCCCTCACCTTCGTACGACGCGTGACTCGACGCGCCGTACGGATCGGGTGAGGCGGGTGGCGGGGTCATGAATCCTCCGGGCGTGACAGCAGGGTGTCGGCTTGCCGTCTGAAGGGGCCGGTGGGGGGCTGTAAGCGGCCGGACGGTCGAGGGTGGGTGTTCGGGTTGATCGTCTGTGTCACTGGTTCACGGCCGCCTAGTGGAGCAGGCTGCCCTGGAGCTCCGCACGGAGGTCCGGGGTCAGGACGGTGCCTGCCCGGTCCACCAGCAGGGCCATCTCGTAGCCGACCAGACCGATGTCGGCGTCGGGGTGGGCCAGCACGGCCAGCGAGGAGCCGTCCGAGATGGACATCAGGAACAGGAAGCCCCGCTCCATCTCCACCACGGTCTGGCTGACGGCGCCGCCCTCGAAGATCCGGGAGGCGCCGGCCGTCAGCGAGGTCAGCCCGGACGCGACGGCCGCCAGCTGGTCGGCGCGGTCGCGCGGGAAACCTTCGGACATCGCCAGCAGCAGCCCGTCCGCCGAAACCACCACCGTGTGCGACACCCCTGGGGTGTTGTCCACGAAGTTGGTGATCAGCCAGTTCAGATTCTGTGCGGCCTGACTCATCGGGCTCAACTAACGCTCCTGCTGGTGAGTGGGGCCGAGGGGGAAGCTACCGGTCTGACCAGTGCCCGCCTGGCGCCCCTGCTGGATGCCCCGGCGAAGATTGGTCAGACGCCCGCGCACGTCGTCGGGCGCGCGCGAGACCTGCGGACCGGTCTGGTTGTTCTGCTGCTGGGCGGTACCCGGCACCAGGTTGGCGCGCGGGACCCGGCGCGGCAGGCCGGACGTGGTGATACCGCCCGCCGCGGGCTTCTTCACCCGCTCCGCCTGCCGGACGATCTCATCGTTCGGCGACGCCCGCCAGGCGCTCGCCGCGCCGCTGTCGCCGAGGGTCCGCTGCGGCGCGGGAGCCACGGGCTCCTGGGCCGGCTGCTGCGGGAAGTCCTGCGCCGGGGCGGCCGGAGGCTGCTGCGGGGCACCCGGCTGCGGACCGCGGAACCAGTTGGTCTCCAGCGTGTCGTACAGCGGGGTGCGGCCGTCACCGGGCCCGGCCGGCGGCAGCGCCTCGGGCTGCTGCGGCTGCTGCGGCTGCTGCGGCAGGACCGGGCGGTACGGGGCCTCGGGCGCCTGGCCCGCCATGGGCGGACGCGGCGCGCCGAAGTCCTGGTCGTCGCGCTGCCGGGGTGCGGGCGGCTGCGGGGCGCCGAAGTCCGGGCGGGCGAACTGCGAGGTGCTCGTCACGTCCGGGTTCTGCGGGCCGTTGCCGTACGCGCCGTTGTGCTGGGGGCCGTTCGGCTGCGGTACGCCGCGCTGCGGCAGACCGGGCTGCGCGCCGTTGTGCTGCGGCGCGTTGCCCTGCCGCATGTCGTGCCGCGGCGCGGGCGCCGAGAAGTCGGGCCGGGCGAACTCCGCCGTGGAGCCGGGCCCCTGGCGGTCGTCGGCCGGAAGGCGCGGCGCCTGCGGGAAGCGGCCGGTGGTCTCCGACTCCTCGTGACCGCGCGGCGCGTCGAGCGGGGCGCGCCGGGGCGCGGACGGCTCGTCGGTGCCCCAGCTCGTCGTCTGCGGGCGCTGCGGGGCCGGGAAGCCGCCGCCGGGCGCACCCTGGGCCGGGTTCGGGGCCGGGGAGCCACCGGGCAGCTCGGCGCGCGGACCGCCGACCGGCGGCAGCTGGCGCTCGCCCCGCCCCGGACCGCGCGGCGGCTCGAAGGCGTTGCGCCCGTCCTGACCGCCCTGGCCCGGCTGGTCGAACCGGGCCTGCTGCGGCTGCGGGGCCTGCGGGGCGGCCGGGCCGTTCTGCTCGGGGCGCCGCTGGTCGAAGAGGCTGGGCCGGTTTGCGTCCGCACCGCCGTCGCCCTGACCGCGGGCGCCGAGCCGGGCACCGCCGAACGCACCGGCGAGGCCGCCGCCCTGACGGGCGCCGTCCTGGCGGGGGCCGTCCTGGGCCGGGCGGGCCTGCGGGTTCTGGAACGCCGCGTCCTGCGTGCCGGGTCCGCCCTGCGGGTTCTGCGGGCGGTTGCCGTCGCGGGCGGGCAGCGCGGCCCGGGGACCGGAGCCGGCGCCGACCTGGCCGCGCTGGGGGCCGGGGCCCGCCGCGGGGCGTCCGCCCTGGGCGTCGTTGCCGCCGGCGAGCAGGCCGCCGGGGGACTGCTGACCGGGCGCCTGCTTCGGGGCCGGCTGCCGGCCGCCGTGGGCGACGTCCACCGGGAGCATGACCAGCGCGGTGGTGCCGCCGGAGTCCGAGGGGCGCAGCTGGATGCGGATGCCGTGGCGGAGGGAGAGCCGGCCGACCACGAACAGGCCCATGCGGCGGGAGACCGAGACGTCCACGGTGGGCGGCGAGGCCAGCCGCTCGTTGATCGCGGCCAGGTCCTCCGGGGAGAGCCCGATGCCGGTGTCGTGGATCTCGACCAGCACCCGGCCGTCGGGCAGGGCGTGACCGGTGACCCGGACCTTCGTCTGCGGCGAGGAGAACGACGTGGCGTTCTCCAGCAGCTCGGCGAGCAGGTGCACGAGGTCGTTGACGACCCGGCCCGCGACCTCGGTGGCGGGCACCGCGGCCAGTTCGATGCGCTCGTACTGCTCCACCTCGGACGCGGCGGCGCGAAGCACGTCGACCAGCGGCACGGGGCGGGTCCACCGGCGGCCCGGCTCCTCACCGGCGAGGACGAGGAGGTTCTCGCCGTTCCGGCGCATACGGGTCGCGAGGTGGTCGAGCTTGAAGAGGGAGGAGAGCTGGTCCGGGTCGGCCTCGCGCGACTCCAGTTCGGAGATGAGCGAGAGCTGACGCTGGATGAGGCCCTGCGAGCGGCGCGAGAGGTTGGTGAACATCGCGTTGACGTTGCCCCGCAGAAGGGCCTGCTCGGCGGCGAGACGGACCGCCTCGCGGTGCACGTCGTCGAAGGCCGCGGCCACCTTGCCGATCTCGTCGCGGGAGTGCACACCGACGGACTCGACCGAGGTGTCGACGTCCTGCGGGTCGGCCTCGGAGAGCTGCTTGACCAGCTCGGGCAGACGGTCCTGGGCGACGCGGGTCGCGGTGTCCTGGAGCCGGCGCAGCGAGCGGATCATGGACCGGGCGACGACGAAGGCGCCGACCAGCGAGACACCGAGCACGAGCAGGATCAGCGCACCGGAGATGATCGCCTCGCGCTGGGACTCCTCGCGCAGCTCGCGCGCCTTGCCCTCCATGTCGCTCAGCAGGGTCTCCTCGACCCGCTTCATGGTGTTGATCTTGACGGTGTCCTGGTCGTACCAGTTCATGTACGAGCGCCGTGCCTTGGAACCGCCCATGGCGAGCGGGTTCTCCAGCATCTTCTGCGCGTACGTGTTCGCGGCCTTGATGTCCGGGTTGCCGTCGTCGAGCGTCGAGGTCAGCTCGTCGGCGTCCTTGCCGGTGGAGGTGTAGATCGCCTCGAACGAGGTGCGGGCGGCCAGTTCCTTGTTCCGCGCGGCCAGGCCGAACTGCTGGTCGTTGCGGTCGAGGTCGGGCTTCTTGTCGTCGCTGGTGGGCAGCGCGGCGGCGATGATCGCGCGCTGGATCGAGGCGTACTCCTTGGCGGAGGAGAACGCCGCCAGCGCACGGGTCCGCTTGATCATCTCGGGGCTGCTGGTCGCCTGGGCCATGTCCTGGGACAGGCTCAGCAGCGAGGTGATCAGCTGGCTGTAGGCGTCGACCGTCTGGAGGGAGGGACTGTCCTTCTCGTACGCGTGCTTGCGGATGTCGCGGATGGAGCTGAGCCGCGTGGCGATCTGCTGGACGCTGGTGTGGATGCTCTCCAGGGTGTCGTCACCGGTGGTGTCACCGATGTCGCCCGTGCCGTGGAGGAACGCCAGCTGCGCCTTGTCGGTCTTCTGCCGGGGCGTGGTGATCTTGAAGTCGGTCTCGGGCACGCCGTGCGACAGCGGACCTGCCGTCTGGTCGCGCTCCTCCTGGAGCGCCTGCGCCAGCGAGGTCGCCTGCTTCGTCATCTCGGTCAGCAGCTGCATGTGCTCCAGCTGCTGGATGTCGTTCAGCGAGTCGTTGATGCGCAGACCACCCAGCGTGGTCGCGGCGACCACGGGGAGGGCGAGCAGGGACACCAGGCGGGTGCTGATGCGCCAGTTGCGGAGAGCTACCCGCGAGCCCGTGCTGACGGGGCCCCGCGGGGCCGGCGCGGCGGCCTGCTCGGGCTCGCCGCCGGACGGAGCGGCGCCGGGGCGCCGGTCGCGGTCACCTTGGTCACCGGCCGCGGCCGATCCGGGGTTCTGGGCGTGCTGGGGCGAGGCACCGCGGTCGGTCCCGCCGCGCGGCTCCTGTTCCGCCGCAGCGCTGCCATCCCTCTTGAAACGTCCCTGCACTAGCGTCGCAACCTCTGGACCAGGCGTTCTTCCGTCATGAACGGAGAAAACGGTGTCGGCGTGGTGGGGCGTTGTCCCGCCCCATGGTGGTCGTTGAGTGACCGGCGCTCTTCCCCTTCCCGCCGCCACTCGGCGCTGCGTTGCGCCCCTGCGCGCCGGCTTGAAACCCGCGGCGGTGCGTGGAATTTCAGCACAGTGCTGGATCTCCAACAAGGGCCAGGTACCGGGCTGTGACCTGCGTGACACCGTGTGATGAAGGCGTAACAAGCGGTGGGGGCGGTTCGCGGACAATCCGGACGATTGGGGGTGAGTTCCGGCGGGGCGGCGGGTGTCCCAGTCGCCATGATCAGGAGCGGAATGGTCGGTTCAGGGGTGACATGTCCGTTTCTCAGGTCCAGACCTCCTGACCGTATTGGGTGGATTGTCGCGGTGCTGGTGAGCAAACTCACATGAAGATCGCCGTCTTTCCCGGGCCGCCGGGGGGAATTGAATGTTTAGCCTGACGCTTTACTGGGATGGCAGAACCGACAACCGGCGTCCCCTCTCGTACGGGTGGCGCCCCGACGACAGGGCCGTACGGCAGATGAACACGACGCTCCGCATCCTCGCCAACCCCCGCCGCACCACGCTGGCTCACCTCGACGACGCCGAGTCGCTGAAGACGGCGGAACTCCCGGAGCACGCGGTCCAGCTGCCGACGCAGACCGCCAACCCGCGCCGCACGATCCTCATGACGGCCCCCGTCGCCGCGGAGTGATCCCGCACGGGAGCGCCCCTCATGCGCGCTAGCCTGGAGCGTCAGTCTTTTCCAGGCACCCAGCAAGCAGTGAGGGGCGACAGCAACCCGTGCGCATCGCCAGGTTCTCCATCGACGGCAATGTCGCCTTCGGCGCGGTCGAGGGCGACGGGCCCGACGGTCTCGTCCTCGACATCATCAAGGGCATCCCGTACTCCGAGTTCGAGCTCTCCGGGACCAAGGTCCCGCTGAACAAGGTGCGGCTGCTGCCGCCCGTGCTCCCCAACAAGGTCGTGGCCATCGGCCGCAACTACGCGGAGCACGCCGCAGAACTCGGCAACGAGGTCCCCGACGTCCCCGTCGCCTTCTTCAAGCCCACCACCTCGGTGATCGGCTCCGGCGACGCCATCGAGTACCCCTCCTTCTCCGACGAGGTCCACCACGAGGCCGAGCTGGCCGTGGTCATCGGCCGGATGTGCCGCGAAGTGCCGCGCGAGCGGGTCAAGGACGTCGTCTTCGGCTACACCTGCGCCAACGACGTCACCGCCCGCGACGCCCAGAAGCGGGAGAAGCAGTGGGCCCGGGCCAAGGGCTTCGACACCTCCTGCCCCCTCGGCCCCTGGGTGGAGACCGACCTCGACCCCAGTGACCTCGCCATCCAGGCCACGGTCAACGGCGAGCAACGCCAGCTCGGCCGGACGAGCGACATGATCCGGTCCATCGAGGACCTGGTCGTCCACATCACGGAAGCCATGACGCTGCTTCCGGGTGACGTGATCCTCACCGGCACTCCCGCGGGGGTCGGACCCCTCCATGTCGGCGACGAGGTCGCCGTCACCATCGAAGGCATCGGCACTCTCACCAACAAGGTGATCAAGCGTGGCTAACGCAGCAGTACGTGTACGTTTCTGTCCCTCCCCGACCGGCAACCCGCACGTCGGCCTGGTCCGGACGGCTCTCTTCAACTGGGCCTTCGCCCGGCACCACCAGGGCACCCTGGTCTTCCGCATCGAGGACACCGACGCGGCGCGCGACTCCGAGGAGTCGTACGAGCAGCTCCTCGACGCGATGCGCTGGCTCGGCCTGGACTGGGACGAGGGCCCCGAGGTGGGCGGCCCGCACGCCCCGTACCGCCAGTCGCAGCGGATGGACATCTACAAGGACGTCGCGGAGAAGCTGCTCGCCGGCGGTTACGCGTACCACTGCTACTGCACCACGGAGGAGCTGGACACCCGCCGCGACGCCGCCCGCGCCGCCGGCCGCCCGTCCGGCTACGACGGCCACTGCCGCGAGCTGAGCGACGAGCGGAAGGCCGCGTACGAGGCGGAGGGCCGCACCTCCATCGTCCGCTTCCGGATGCCCGACGAGGCGATCACCTTCACCGACCTGGTCCGCGGCGACATCACCGTCCAGCCGGAGAACGTCCCGGACTACGGCATCGTCCGCGCCAACGGCGCCCCGCTCTACACGCTGGTCAACCCGGTGGACGACGCGCTGATGGAGATCACCCACGTCCTGCGCGGCGAGGACCTGCTCTCCTCCACCCCGCGCCAGATCGCCCTGTACCGGGCGCTCATCGAGCTGGGCGTGGCCAAGGACACCCCCGCCTTCGGACACCTGCCGTACGTCATGGGCGAGGGCAACAAGAAGCTCTCCAAGCGCGACCCGCAGGCTTCGCTCAACCTCTACCGCGAGCGCGGCTTCGTCCGCGAGGGGCTGCTCAACTACCTCTCGCTGCTCGGCTGGTCGATCGCCGAGGACCGCGACATCTTCGACATCGACGAGATGGTCGCCGCCTTCGACATCAAGGACGTCAACGCCAACCCGGCCCGCTTCGACCTCAAGAAGTGCGAGCACATCAACGCGGAGCACATCCGCCGCCTCGACGTGAAGACCTTCACCGAGGCGTGCGGCCCCTGGCTGAAGGCGCCGTTCGCCCCCTGGGCCCCGGAGTCCTTCGACGCGGCGGTCTTCGCCGAGATCGCCCCGCACGCCCAGACCCGGCTCACGGTGCTCTCCGAGATCACCGCCAACGTGGACTTCCTGTTCCTGGACGAGCCGGTGCGCGACGAGGCGTCCTGGGCCAAGGCGATGAAGGAGGGGTCCGACGCCCTCCTCGTCACCGCCCGCGCCCAGCTCATCGCCGCCGACTGGAACGCCGACGCCCTCAAGGCCGCCGTCCTCGCCGCCGGCGAGCAGCACGGCCTCAAGCTCGGCAAGGCCCAGGCCCCGGTCCGCGTGGCCGTCACCGGCCGCACGATCGGCCTGCCCCTCTTCGAGTCCCTGGAGATCCTGGGCCGCGAGCGCACGATCGCCCGCATCGACGCGGCCCTGGCCAGGCTGGCCGCGTAACGCGTCATCCACGTACGGGACGGGCCCGGCGACCGCACAGCGCGGCCGCCGGCCCCGTCCCGCTGTGCACGGCCGCGCGTAGAGTCGGGCCATGCCCATCAGAGCCGTCCTCTGGGACATCGACGACACGCTGTTCGATCACACGGCGGCCGCCGCCACCGGGATGGCCCGGCACATCGCGGCCGAGGGGCTGCCTCCCGGGTACGCCTCGGCCGAGGAGGCCGTCGAGGCGTGGCAGCGGGTCACGCGGCTCCACTGGGCGCGGTTCTCGGCCGGGGAGACCGACTGGCAGGGGCAGCGCCGGGACCGGGCCCGGGAGTTCCTGGGGCGGGCACTGGACGACGACGAGGCCGATGCCTGGTTCGCCCGCCACGTCTCGCACTACGAGTCCGCCTGGGCGCTCTTCCCGGACGCCGTCCCGGCGCTCGACGCCCTGGCGGGGACGTACCGGCACGCCGTGCTGTCCAACTCGGCCCAAGAGCCGCAGCACCAGAAGCTGACGGTGCTCGGGGTGCGCGACCGGTTCGAGTCCCTGCTGTGCGCGGCCGAGCTGGGCGTCTCCAAGCCGGACCCGGGCGCGTTCCTGGCCTCCTGCGAGGCGCTGGGGCTCGACGCGCACGAGGTGCTGTACGTCGGGGACGAACCCGACATCGACGCCGCCGGGGCCACCGCCGCCGGCCTGGCGGGCGTCTGGCTGGACCGGCGCGGCAGGGGAGGGCGGCCCGAGCTGGTCCGGATCACGGGACTCGACCAGCTGCCGGGGCTGCTCGCGGGGCATACCCGTTTTGGAGCGTCGGACACCTTCGGGTAATGTTCTTCCTGCGCCGCCCGAGCGGGCCGAAAGATCCGGCCGGGAAGCGCAGACAGAAACAAGGCCCCGAGGGGTTGCGTTTCAGTGGGCTATGGTGTAATTGGCAACACTACGGTTTCTGGTACCGTCATTCTAGGTTCGAGTCCTGGTAGCCCAGCGCAGTACAGAGCACATTGCAGGACAAGCCCCCGTTGTGTAGCGGCCTAGCACGCTGCCCTCTCACGGCAGTAGCGCCGGTTCGAATCCGGTCGGGGGTACAGATCCTTCCCGCGAGATCATCTGGGTCGCACCCACGGTCTCGATGCAGGATCGCTAGGGCCCCCGTTGTGTAGCGGCCTAGCACGCTGCCCTCTCACGGCAGTAGCGCCGGTTCGAATCCGGTCGGGGGTACTTGCAACACCATGGGCTATGGTGTAATTGGCAACACTACGGTTTCTGGTACCGTCATTCTAGGTTCGAGTCCTGGTAGCCCAGCGCAGTACAGAGCACATCGCAGGACAAGCCCCCGTTGTGTAGCGGCCTAGCACGCTGCCCTCTCACGGCAGTAGCGCCGGTTCGAATCCGGTCGGGGGTACAACAGGCAAGAAGCGAAAGGCCCCTCACTCCGGTGAGGGGCCTTTCGCTTGTACGCGGCACGGGGCCGCCCCGCTCAGTACCCGTGCCGCCGGAGCGGTGGACGGGGGGAAGCTCCCCGATCTCCCGGGCGCCGGTCCAGCCCAACCGGTCGAGCAGCGCGTCGACTTCCGCCCGCGCCGCCGCCGTCTCCGGTGCCTCCTCGTCCGGCTCGGGCCCGTGCGGGAGCGCCCGGAGGGCCGCGCCCAGGCGGATCTCCCGGTGGCAACAGCCCCTCGCGCATGCTGCGGGAGCTGAAGGCGGACAGGTCCAGGGGGCTGCTCGGCCACGTCCTGCTGTCCGGCTCACCGAGGACGTACTACGTCGTCCGGTACGGGGAGTCCAAGGAGCAGCTGCACGCGTACGCCTCGGCGCCCGGCATGTTCCACCGGGGGGCGTGGGCACTGCTCCACCGCAAGGAGAAGAAGTCCCGGCAGCACCTGGGGCTGTGGCACGAGACCTACCCCGTGCCCGGGGGCGGCTACGAGTCCGTCCACGCCGACATGCCGGCGTTCGGACTGGCCGCGGCGACCGGGTCGCTGCCGATCGAGGGGCGGGGCCGCCGTGCGGCGGACCGGCCGGCGCACCGCTCGGGCGCCAAGTGACGAAGGGCGTTGAGAAGGGGGGCCGCCACGACGCTGGGGCGGCCTCGGGGGAGGGGAGGCGCGGCCGGGGCTCAGCCGGTGCGGCGCAGCGCCTCGCTCAGCCGGGCGGCCGAGTCGATGACCGCCTGGGCGTGCATCCGGCCCGGGTGGCGGGTCAGCCGCTCGATCGGTCCGGAGACCGAGACGGCGGCGACCACGCGGTTCGACGGGCCGCGCACGGGGGCGGAGACCGAGGCCACGCCCGGCTCGCGCTCACCGATCGACTGGGCCCAGCCGCGCCGCCGTACGCCGGAGAGCGCCGTCGCCGTGAAGCGGGCGCCCTGGAGGCCGCGGTGCAGTCGCTCCGGCTCCTCCCAGGCCATCAGGATCTGCGCGGACGAACCGGCCTTCATGGTCAGCGTGGAGCCGACCGGTACGGTGTCCCGCAGTCCGGACAGCCGCTCCGCCGCCGCCAACCAGATGCGCATGTCGCCTTGGCGCCGGTAGAGCTGGGCGCTCTCCCCGGTGATGTCGCGCAGATGCGTGAGCACCGGTCCGGCCGTGGCCAGCAGGCGGTCCTCACCGGCCGCCGCCGCCAGCTCGGAGAGCCGGGGGCCGAGAATGAACCGGCCCTGCATGTCCCTCGCCACCATGCGGTGGTGTTCCAGTGCCACGGCCAGCCGGTGGGCCGTGGGTCGTGCGAGCCCGGTCGCCGCGACCAGCCCGGCGAGGGTGGCCGGCCCGGACTCCAGGGCGCTCAATACCAGAGCCGCCTTGTCGAGAACGCCGACGCCGCTAGAGTTGTCCATACGACGATACTCGCGTCTCACTCTGTGAAACGCAAGTTCAATTTTCCCCGGAAGTTGCGAACCTGTACCGGCGGCCCCACAACGGCCCGTAGCCACCGCCCCGTACGGGGGTCCGGACGGGGGCGCACCGAATCTCTAGTTGGGCCGGCGATGACGCCGGCCGGAGGGAAAGCGATGGGTAGGACACTCGCGGAGAAGGTTTGGGACGACCACGTCGTCCGGCGCGCCGAGGGCGAGCCCGACCTCCTCTTCATCGATCTGCACCTGCTGCACGAGGTGACCAGTCCCCAGGCGTTCGACGGCCTGCGGCAGGCCGGACGCCCGGTGCGGCGGCTCGACCTCACCATCGCCACCGAGGACCACAACACCCCGACCCTCGACATCGACAAGCCGATCGCCGACCCGGTCTCCCGCGCCCAGCTGGAGACGCTGCGGAAGAACTGCGCGGAGTTCGGCGTCCGGCTGCACCCGCTGGGCGACGTCGAGCAGGGTGTCGTGCACGTGGTCGGCCCGCAGCTGGGCCTGACCCAGCCCGGCACCACCGTGGTCTGCGGCGACTCCCACACCTCCACGCACGGTGCGTTCGGCGCCCTCGCGTTCGGCATCGGCACCAGCCAGGTGGAGCACGTGCTGGCCACCCAGACGCTGCCGATGGCCCGCCCGAAGACCATGGCGATCACCATCGACGGCGAACTGCCCGACGGCGTCACCGCCAAGGACCTGATCCTGGCGATCATCGCCCGGATCGGCACCGGCGGCGGCCAGGGCTACATCCTCGAATACCGCGGCTCCGCCATCGAGAAGCTCTCGATGGAGGCCCGGATGACCATCTGCAACATGTCGATCGAGGCCGGTGCGCGGGCGGGCATGATCGCCCCCGACGAGACCACCTTCGACTACCTGCGGGGCCGCGACCACGCCCCCGAGGGCGAGGACTGGGACGCCGCCGTCGCGTACTGGAAGACGCTGCGCACCGACGACGACGCGGTCTTCGACGCCGAGGTGGTCATCGAGGCCGCCGAGCTGGCGCCGTTCGTCACCTGGGGCACCAACCCCGGCCAGGGCGCGCCGCTGTCGGCCAGCGTCCCCGACCCGGCTTCGTACGAGGACGCATCGGAGCGCAACGCCGCCGAAAAGGCCCTGGAGTACATGGGGTTGACTGCCGGCCAGCCGCTGCGCGAGATCAGCGTCGACACCGTCTTCGTAGGCTCCTGCACCAACGGCCGCATCGAGGACCTGCGCAACGCCGCCGCGATCCTGGACGGCCGCAAAGTCGCCGACGGCGTACGGATGCTGGTCGTCCCGGGCTCCGTCCGGGTCGCCCTCCAGGCGGTCGACGAGGGCCTGGACAAGGTCTTCACCGCCGCCGGCGCCGAGTGGCGGCACGCGGGGTGCTCGATGTGCCTCGGCATGAACCCCGACCAGCTGGCCCCCGGCGAGCGCTCCGCCTCCACCTCGAACCGCAACTTCGAGGGGCGGCAGGGCAAGGGCGGCCGTACGCACCTGGTCTCCCCGCAGGTCGCCGCCGCCACCGCGGTGCTGGGCCATCTGGCCTCGCCCGCCGACCTGTCCGACGACCGCACGCCCGCCGGAGTCTGAGAATCATGGAAGCTTTCACCGCACACACCGGCCGGGCCGTTCCGCTGCGCCGCAGCAACGTCGACACCGACCAGATCATCCCCGCCCACTGGCTCAAGAAGGTCACCCGGGACGGCTTCGAGGACGGCCTCTTCGAGGCGTGGCGCAAGGACGAGACCTTCGTCCTCAACCGCCCCGAGCGCGAGGGTGCGTCGGTCCTGGTGGCCGGCCCCGACTTCGGCACCGGCTCCTCCCGCGAGCACGCCGTCTGGGCGCTGCAGAACTACGGCTTCAGGACCGTCATCTCCTCCCGGTTCGCCGACATCTTCCGCGGCAACTCGCTGAAGAACGGTCTGCTGACCGTGGTCCTGGACCAGAAGACCGTCGACGCCCTCTGGGAGCTGACGGAGGCGGACCCGACGGCCGAGGTGACGGTCGACCTGGAGGCGCGGCAGGTCCGCGCCGAGGGCATCACCGCCGACTTCGAGCTGGACGAGAACGCCCGCTGGCGGCTGCTGAACGGCCTGGACGACATCAGCCTCACCCTTCAGAACGAAGCCGACATCGCGGCTTACGAGGCGGCCCGGCCGGCCCACAAGCCCCGCACAATTCCGGCCTGATCAGCGCGTTTTCAGGACCGCGCCCCCTGCCTTCTGGTAGGGGGCGCAGTCGTTTGTTGGGACCCCGTCGGGCGACAACTCGCCCCAGATGGCACAATCGGTGCATGGAACGCGACAGCCAACTCAAGATTTACGGCCAAGTCGCCGACCAATTGAAGGAAGCGCACTCCCGGGTGCGCGCACTGCAAGTCCCGGACGGCGTAAGGATGGCGTTGAACCGGAAGCTGTTGGTCGTCACGGCCACGGCGAAGCACGATCTTCCGGGCGCGGCAAGGCGTCTGGACCGGTTGATGAAGGACCTCGACGAGGGCCGATTCCCCGAAGGTGACTGACTCCGCAGAACTGCGCGGCGGTCGACTTCGTTGCGGCACTAGGGTGATTAGCCCGTTTCGTGTTTGATTTGCGGTATATATCTGCCTAACGTGCGAAAAAGCCGGACAGATTCGTTCCGGCAATGTCTCCGAAGGGGAAGACGTGAACAAGGCGCAGCTCGTAGAAGCGATTGCCGACAAGGTCGGCGGCCGGCAGCAGGCCGCGGACGCCGTCGACGCGGTGCTCGACGCGATCGTCCGTGCGGTTGTCGCGGGGGACCGGGTCTCGGTCACCGGCTTCGGCTCGTTCGAGAAGGTCGACCGCCCCGCCCGCTACGCGCGCAACCCGCAGACGGGTGAGCGCGTGCGGGTCAAGAAGACCTCGGTGCCCCGCTTCCGCGCGGGCCAGGGCTTCAAGGACCTGGTCAGCGGCTCCAAGAAGCTTCCCAAGAACGACGTGGCCGTGAAGAAGGCCCCCAAGGGCAGCCTCTCCGGCGGCTCTTCCACCCGTACGACGGCCAAGGCCGCCGCCAAGAAGGCCACCGCGAAGAAGGCCGTGGCGAAGAAGGCCACCGCCAAGAAGGCCACCCCGGCGAAGAAGACCACCGCCGCGGCCACGAAGACCACCGCGAAGAAGACGTCGCCGGCGAAGAAGACGACGACGGCCGCCGCGAAGAAGGCCACCCCGGCGGCGGCGAAGTCGACGGCGGCCAAGAAGACCACCGCCGCCAAGACCGCGCCCGCCAAGAAGACCACGGCGAAGAAGGCGCCCGCGAAGAAGACCACCGCGCGCAAGACCACGGCCAAGAAGGCCACCGCGCGCAAGAAGTGAGACCGGGCCGCACAGGCCCCCACACGCGCCGGGGGGGGGGGGGGGGGGGGGGGGGGGGGGGGGGGGGGGGGGGGGGGGGGGGGGGGGGGGGGGGGGGGGGGG
>NZ_JBMNDO010000131.1:0-21707 GCF_052542855.1 Streptomyces sp. SAS_281 | reverse complement strand
GGCGGGGCCGCCAAGGCCCCGCCCCTTCATCCCGCGTCCTGCGGCTCAGAGCTTGCGCCACCGCGCGTTGGCGAGGGAGAAGAGGCCGAAGGCGACCAGGCCGACGGCTATGAGGCCCAGCAGCCACGGACCGGCCGGGGTGGCGCTGAAGGACCGCAGGGTGTCGTCCATGCCCTTGGCCTCACCGGAGCGCGCCTTCACCGCCGCCGACACCGCGAAACCTCCGGCGACCGCGAAGACCAGACCCCGGCTGACACCGCCGAGGATCCCGGTGGTGTCGACGGCCCGCCGCATGGTCCGGGACATGTCGGTCATGCGCAGGTGCTTGTGGAACTTCCGCAGCGCCGCGCGGCCCGCGATCCACAGCCCCGCACAGGCGATGCCCACACCGGCCGCACCCACCAGCCAGCGTCCGCCCGGCAGGTCCAGCGCCCGGGCCGTGACGTCCTGCGAGCGGGCGTCGCCCTTGCCGCTGCCGCTGCCCTTGTCACCGGCCGCGAACGACAGGACCGAGTAGGCGACGAAGCCGTAGAAGACGGCCCGCCCGCCGGAGGCCAGCCGCTTGGTCGTCTTGTGGCCGTCCGGGCCCGCCGCGCCGAACGCCGCCTCGGACAGCCGCCACAGGGCCATGCCCACGAGGGCGATGCCCAGGACCCACAGCAGCACGTGGCCGAAGGGCTTCTGCGCGATCTCCGCGAGTGCCCCGCCCCGGTCCGCCTGCTTTCCGCCGCCGCCCTTGCCGTCGCCGTCGCCGCCGTTGAACGCGATGCGCAGGGCGAGGAACCCGACGAGGAAGTAGATGACCCCGCGTGCCACGAACCCCGCACGGCCGGCCGCTTCCACGGCTGTGCTGTTTCCCGCCCGCCGGGCCTTTCCCCGGCCCTTCGAGGCTGTCGCAGAGATATTCATGACAGCCGGTTGCCCTGGCGGGGGGCGGAGAAACTACACTGCGCCCCCCGCCGGACGCACCGACCGCCCGGCCAGCACCTGCGTGCGCCTGCCGTCCTCGATCACGAAGCGGCCGTCGATCAGCACGTGCGGGATGCCCACCGGCAGGGTGCGGGGGGCCTCGAACGTCGAGCCCGCCGCCACCGTCGCCGGGTCGAAGAGGACCAGGTCGGCGCGGTAGCCCTCGCGCACGAGACCGCGGTCGGCGAGCCGCAGCCGGGCCGCCGGGCGGGCCGTGAGGTGGGCGACGCACTCCTCCAGGGAGAGGATGTCCAGCTCGCGTGCGTACCGGCCCAGGTAGTGGGGAAAGGTGCCGTACGCGCGGGGGTGGGGCTTGTCGCCCTGGAGGATGCCGTCGCTGCCGCCGGTGTGCACGCGGTGCCGCATGATCTGCCGCACGTTCTCCTCGTGGCCCACGTGCTGGAGGATCGTCGTCCCGAGCCGGTCGTCCACCAGCAGCCGCCGGGCGGTCACCCAGGGCTCCTCACCGCGCAGCGCCGCCGACTCGGCCACCGTGCGCCCCACGTACCCGGCGAGTGCGGGCTCCCCGGTGCCGGAGATCTCGATGGTCTCCCACTCGATCGGCACCCCGTGGCAGCCGTCCGATCCCACGACCTCCAGATCGTGGCGGATGCGGGCGGCCGTCTCCGCGTCGGCCAGCCGGGCCAGGACCGCCTCCGGGCCGCCCTCGCTCGCCCAGCTGGGCAGCATCGCGACGAGGGTCGTGCAGCCCGGGGTGTACGGGTAGGTGTCGAGGGAGATGTCGGCGCCCGCGTCGAGCGCGTCGTCCAGGAGGGCGAGCAGGTCGGGGGCGCGGCCCTCGTTGACCCCGAAGTTCATGGTCGCGTGGGCCAGGTGCAGGGAACAGCCCGCGCTGCGGGTGAGCCGCACCATCTCCTCGTACGCCTCCAGGGCGCCCGCCCCGTACGAGCGGTGGTGCGGGCAGTAGTAGCCGCCGTGCGCGGCCACCACCCGGCAGAGCTCGGTGAGTTCGGCGTCGTCCGCGTACATGCCGGGGGTGTAGGTGAGGCCCGAGGACATGCCGACCGCGCCCTCGCGCATGCCCTGGTCCACGAGCTGCCGCATCCGGTCCAGTTCGGCCCCGGTGGCGGGGCGGTCGTCCCAGCCCACCGCGTACATCCGGACCGTGCCCTGCGGGATGAGGTAGGCGGCGTTGACCGCGATGCCCTGGCGGTCGAGGCGGTCCAGGTAGCCGCCGACCGTCCGCCAGTCGAAGTCGATGTCCTCGCCGCCGCCGTTCCAGCCGGAGATGGAGCGGCGGACCTGGGCGAGCGTGCGGTCGTCCACGGGCGCGTACGACAGGCCGTCCTGGCCCAGGACCTCCAGCGTGACGCCCTGCGCGGCCTTCGCGCTGTGGTCGGGGTCGCGGAGCAGCGCCAGGTCGCTGTGGGCGTGCATGTCGATGAAGCCGGGGGACAGGGCGAGGCCGTCGGCGTCCACGGTGCGGTGCCCGCTGGGGCGGGGGCCGGGGGAGTCCTCGCGGTGGATCTCCGCGATGCGGCCGTCGGCGACGGCCACGTCGGCGCGGTAGGAGGGGGTGGCGGTGCCGTCGACGACGCGGGCGTCGCGGATGACGAGGTCCATGGGGCCTTGGCCTTTCTCGGCGGGCTGGGCCCGGATCAGAAGAACGTGCGGACGAAGTCGGTGACCGTGCCGTCCGCCTCCACGAGCGGGATCAGCTGCCACTTGTCGAAGCTGGTGCAGGGGTGGGACAGGCCCATCCCCACCCAGTCCCCGACCTCCAGGCGCGCGCCCTCGTCCGTGCGGACCCAGGTGTGCTGGTCGGACAGGCCGGTCACGGTGATCCCCTCGGCCGGCCGCTCCGAGCCGTCCCGGCCCGAGCGCACGACCTGCGCCTCGGGCAGGTCCAGGTCGTACGCCGCGTCGCGCTTGCCCGCGTTGAGGAACGCCTGCCCGGCGGACGGGCGGGACACCACCTGCGCCCACAGCCGGAACGCGGGCTGCAGCGCGCCCTCCTCCGGGACGCGGTTGAACGGCGTGAGGTGGCGGTAGTGCCCGTCGTCGTGCGAGACGTACGCCCCCGAGCGCAGCAGCTTGAGTACGGGGGCGGAGAGCTCCGGGATTCCGGCGAACACGTCCGCCACCGCGTCGAACCACGCGCTGCCGCCCGCGCTGACCACGATGCGCTCACCGGCCCCCAGCGCGCCGAAGCGGCCCGCCGCGTCGAAGTCGGCGGCCAGCGCGACGAGCCGGCGCAGCCAGGCCCGGACCCGGTCGCCGTCCGCGTCCGGCACCTCGCCCTCGTACCCGGCCACGCCGACCAGGCGCAGGGCCGGCGCCCCGGCTACCGCGTCCGCCACGGCCGCGCAGTCCGCCTCGGTCCGCGCGCCGGTGCGCGCTCCCTCGCCCGCGCCCAGCTCCACGACGACGTCGACCGGGCGGGAGGCGCCCGCGGCGCGCAGGGCCTCGTCCATCAGCTCGACCCCGCGCACGGAGTCCACGTAACAGACGAAGGTGAAGTCCGGGTCGGCGTCCAGCTCGCCCGCCAGCCAGCGCAGCGCGGCGGCGTCGACCAGCTCGTTGGCGAGGAAGATCCGGCCGATCCCGAACGCGCGGTAGACCCGCGCCTGGTGGGGCACGGCGGCCGTGATGCCCCAGGCGCCGTGCTCCAGCTGGCGGGCGAAGAGCTGCGGGGACATCGACGTCTTGCCGTGCGGGGCGAACGCGAGACCGTGGCGTTCCGCGTACGTCTCCAGGAGCGCGAGGTTGTGCTCGACCGACTCGGCGGACAGGGCGAGCACGGGGGTGGTGAACCCGCCCCCGAAGAGATTGCGGCGCTCGGCGGCCAGGGCGCCGACGGTCAGGCCCTCGGCGTCGGGCGGGAGGCCCTTGAACCGGTGGTCGACCGGTTCGTCGGCGAGAGCGGTCACGTGGTGCGCGGCGGCCATGGGGTCTCCTCGGTCCGGTCAGCGATCTGATTGCAACATATGCAACACCCATTGCGTATATCGCTCAAGGCTGTCTAACATCCGAGCCGACGCCCGGTCAATGGTGAGTGCCGGTGCCGCCGCCCGACTGCTGAGGAGCCCCGCGTGTCCGGAACCACGCCCGCCGACGTCGTGTGCCTCGGTGAGTCCATGGTGACGTTCCTGCCCTCGCGGCCCGGGCGCCTCGCCGATGTGCCGTCCTTCGACCGGGGCATCGGCGGCGCCGAGTCCAACGTCGCCTGCGCGCTGGCGGCGGCCGGGCACCGGACCGCCTGGGTGAGCCGGGTCGGGGCGGACGGCTTCGGCGACCACCTCGTGGAGGCGGTCGCCGCGTACGGCGTGGACACGTCCTCCGTGCGGCGCGACCCCTCCCGGCCGACCGGGATCTACTTCCGTACGGCCACGGACCGGGCCACGGACGTCCACGAGGTGGCGTACTACCGGGCCGGGTCCGCGGCGTCCGCGATGTCGCCCGCGACGCTGCCGTGCGACGCGCTGCCCTCCGGGCGGATCCTCCACCTGTCGGGGATCACCGCCGCGCTGTCGGCGGACTGCCTGGCGCTGCTCCACGAGCTGACCGCCCCACGGGCGGGGCGGCCGCTGATCTCGTTCGACGTGAACCACCGGCCGGGGCTGTGGCGGGGGGAGTCCCCCGCGGTGCTGCTGGAGCTGGCGCGGCGGGCGGATGTGGTGTTCGTGGGGGAGGACGAGGCGGAGGAGGCGTGGGGCGTCGTGGGCGCCGCCGCGATCCGGGAGGCGCTGCCGGAGCCGGGGGTGGTCGTGGTGAAGCGGGGCGCCGACGGTGTGACGGTGTTCTCCCATGAACCGGGGCCCCGCGCCTCGAACGCCGCCGGGGCCGATGAGGTCACCCACGTCCCCGCGCTCCGCGTCGACGTCGTCGCCCCCGTCGGCGCCGGCGACGCCTTCGCCGCCGGGTTCCTGTCCGCCACCCTCCGCGGACTCCCCGTCCGCACGCGCGCCCGCCACGGCCACCTCCTGGCCGCCGCGGTCCTCACCGTCCCCGGCGACCTCACCGCGCCCCCCGCCCGCGAGCACGCCGACCGGCTCGCGGCACTGGACGACGACGCGTGGGGGAGACTGCGTCTCGGCCCCGGGTGGACGGGGGACGACACGGAGGTACGTACGCCATGAGCCAGACCGTCGACCGCGCGCTGAGCATCCTGCCGCTCCTCGCCCAGGGGCCCGCCGACCTCGGACAGGTCGCCGACCGCCTCGGCGTCCACAAGTCCACCGCGCTGCGCCTGCTCCGTACGCTCCACGAGCACGGGCTCGTCTACCGGCAGCAGGACCAGCGCTACCGGCTCGGCGCCCGGCTGTTCGCGCTCGCGCAGGAGGCCGTCGAGAACCTCGACGTACGCGAGATCGCCCACCCGCACCTCGCCGAGCTGAACGAGCTGTGCGGGCACACCGTCCACCTCGCCGTGTACGAGGAGAACGAGGTCCTCTACATCGACAAGGTCGAGAGCCGCTACCCGGTCCGGATGTACTCGCGGATCGGCAAGCCCGTCGCCATCACCGTCGCCGCCGTGGCCAAGCTGCTCCTCGCCGACCTGAGCGAGGCCGAGCGGCGGGCCATCGCGGACAAGCTCGACTACCCCATGTACACGTCCCGTTCGACGCCCGGCGCCGCCGCGTTCCTCAAGGAGCTCGCCGCCGTGCGCGAACAGGGCTGGGCCACCGACCTCGGTGGCCACGAGGAGTCCATCAACTGCGTCGGCGCCCCCATCCGCGGGGCCGACGGGCGCGTCGTCGCCGCGATGTCGGTCTCCGCGCCGAACGTGGTCGTCACGGCCGAGGAACTCCTCACCCTGCTCCCCCTGGTCCGTCGGACCGCCGACACCATCAGCCGGGAGTACTCCGGCAGCAACCGACCCAAGAAAGCCTGATCCGCCATGACCGAGAAGACCGCGCTCACCCCCAGCACCCACACCACCCCGCCGGCGAAGTTCTCGCACGGCGTGCGCAAGGGCAACATCCTCCAGGTCGCCGGCCAGGTCGGCTTCCTGCCCGCCGTCGAGGGCCAGGCGCCCACTCCGGCGGGCCCCACCCTGCGCGAGCAGACCCTCCAGACCTTCGCCAACGTCAAGGCGATCCTGGAGGAGGGCGGCGCGAGCTGGGACGACGTGATGATGATGCGCGTCTACCTCACGGACGTGGACCACTTCGCCGAGATGAACGAGATCTACAACGCGTACTTCGCCGAGCAGAACCTCAAGGAGGCCCCGGCCGCGCGCACCACGGTCTACGTCGGCCTCCCGAAGGGCCTCCTCATCGAGATCGACGCCCTCGCCGTCCTGGGCTGAGCCATCCCCGTAATCCGCACCCTGCCCGGCACGGCGCCGCACCACGCGACACAGGCGCCGTGCCGCGGTCCCCCCTGCCCAGAAACATGGACGAACAACGGAGTTACCCATGCAGCTCGCCGCAGGCCCCACCCCCGCCGAGGCGCCACCCCACACCGGTGGACTCCTCCTCCTCATCGACGGCACGCCCGGTCTGCTGACCGTCGCCGCCCTCGGCATCGCGCTCCTCCTCTTCCTGATCATCAAGATCCGGCTCCAGCCGTTCGTCGCGCTGCTCGCGGTCTCCATAGCCGTCGGCCTGGGCGCCGGGCTCTCCGTGACCGAACTCTTCGGCACCGTGCAGAGGTCCGCCGCCGTCTCCGTCATCGAATCCGGCATGGGCGGCATCCTCGGCCATGTCGCGATCATCATCGGTCTCGGCACGATGCTCGGCGCGATCCTGGAGGTCTCCGGCGGAGCCGAGGTGCTGAGCGCCCGGCTGCTGCGGCTCTTCGGCGAGAAGCGCGCCCCGCTCGCGATGGGCCTGACCGGTCTGATCTTCGGTATCCCGGTCTTCTTCGACGTCGGCATCTTCGTCCTCGCGCCGATCGTCTACGCCGCCGCCAAGCGGTCCGGAAAATCGATCCTGCTGTACTCGATGCCGCTCCTCGCGGGTCTCTCCATGACCCACGCCTTCCTGCCGCCGCACCCCGGGCCGGTCGCGGCCGCCGGTCTCTTCCACGTCTCGCTCGGCTGGGTCATCCTGATGGGCGCCCTCGTCGGCATCCCGTCCGTGCTCGCCGCCTGGGGCTACGCCGCCTGGATCGGCAAGCGGATCTTCGTGGACGTCCCGCAGGACATGGTCGAGGCCGCCGCGGAGGCGAAGGCCGCCGTCGTCGCCGAGCAGCGGGCCGCCGGGGTCACGCCGCGCGAGGAGCCGGTCGCGCTCTCCACCGTGCTCGCCATCATCGGCACCCCGCTGATCCTGATCCTCGCCGCCACGTTCTCCTCGATCGCCATGGACCCCTCGACGGGCCGCTCGGTCATCGAGTTCTTCGGCAACCCCTTCGTCGCCCTGACGATCGCGCTGCTGCTCGCGTACTACCTGCTCGGCATCCGGCGCGGCTGGTCCCGCAAGTCCCTGGAGTCCGTGTCCACTTCCTCGCTGAAGCCGGTCGGAAACATCCTGCTCGTCGTCGGCGCGGGCGGCATCTTCGGCGCCGTGCTCAAGGGCAGCGGCATCGCGGACGCGCTCGCCGACACCTTCAACGACGTCGGCCTGCCCGTCATCCTGCTCGCCTGGCTGATCTCGGCCGTGCTGCGTGTCGCCCAGGGCTCGGCGACCGTCGCCATCGTCACCACCGCCGGCATCGTGGTCCCGCTCGTCGAGAACCAGGGCTTCTCGCAGGCGCATCTCGCACTGATCATCATGGCGATCTCGGCCGGCTCGATCATCGCCTCGCACGTCAACGACGGCGGCTTCTGGATGGTGTCGAAGTACTTCGGCATCTCCGAACGCGACACCCTGAAGTCCTGGACCGTGCTCGAAACCGTCCTGTCGGTCGCCGGGTTCGCCGTCGCGGCGCTGCTCAGCCTGGTGATCTAGCCGTACGCGTCACGGGTACGGGTCAGGCCGCCGAGGCGCAGATGATGCTGCGGCCCTGGTTGACCTGCCAGTACCAGAACCGCTCGCCGGGCCCCGCCGGACAGGTCCAGTTCCGGCCCTTCTCCGGGGCCCGGTAGAAGCCGGTGATCCGCAGGATCGACTGACCCGCCCTGGGCACCTTCGAGGCGTTGCAGCGCCAGACCACCGTCAGGTCCGCGTTGGTCTCCCCGTTGACGTCGGCCGGGAAGCACTGGCCCGGCTTGTACACCCGGTCCAGGCACAGCGTCCGCGTGATGCCGTCGTCGCCCGACCGGCTCCACCAGGTGAAGCCGGCGCCCGAGTCGCAGGAACTGGACGCGCCGGCGCGGGTGCTCACCCGATTGACGTGCATGTACGCGTTCGAGGCGCCGCAGTTCACCCGGACCGGACGGCTCGCGCTCATGTTGTCGTAGCCGTCGTTGTACACGTCGAGGCAGTCACCCGCGTGCACGGCGGCGAAAGCCCGGTCGGTGGAGTCCATGGTGGGCGTCGGCGTCGGCGTCGGCGTCGGTGTGGGGGTCGGGGTCGGGTCCTCCGTGACGGTGTCGTCGGTGTCGGTGTCCGTGTCGGCGCCGCCGCTGCCCGACGTGTCCGTGTCGGCGCTCGCACTGTCGTCGGTGTGCGTGTCGAGGCCGCTGCCCGAGGTGACGGAGCCGGACGTGCTGCCGCCCGACGCCGAACCGCCGCCCGTCTTCTCCCAGGGCTGCCAGGTGAGCAGCCCCGCCACGGCGACCAGTACGAGCAGCAGGCCCAGGGCGGCGGCGCCGGAGGACGACGAGCCCGTACGCGGGCCCGCCGGGACGGGGGCCGGGGCGGGCGAGGTGGCCCGCGCCCGCGCCTCACGTTCGGCCCGCTCCCGGTCGGCGCGGTCCCGCTCGGCGCGCTGACGGGCGGCGCGCTCCCGCTCGGCCCGCTGCCTGGCTGCCCGCTCCTGCTCGGCGCGTTCGCGGTCGGCCCGCTCATGCGCCGCCCGCACCCGCGCCACTCGCTCGGCCTCCAGGCGGGCGGCTTCGCGGCGGGCGGCCTCCGCGCGCTCGCGTTCGGCGTGCCGAGCGGCTTCCGCCCGGTGCCGCGCGGCCCGCTCCGCCTCCTCGCGCTCCGCCTCCTCGCGTTCCGCGCGCTGCCGCTCGGCCAGCTGGGCGAGGGCCGCCATCTCGCGACGGGTGCGGTCGCGGTCGGCCCGGGCCTGCCGGGCCGGCGAGTACACCAGCGTCGGAGGCGGCTTCGGCACGGCGCGCGTCCGCCGCGTCACGGCCGGGGCGTGCGACGGGTCGCCCGGGGACCGGCCGCCCGCCCATTCCCGGCCCTGGTCCGCGTACGCGTCGATCAGCGCCGTCCAGCGCGGCGGCAGCCAGCGCGTGCCGCTCGTCGTCATCGGCAGCCCGGCCTGCTGCTCCCGGAAGCGGGCCAGCAGCTCGGCGGGGGTCGGGCGGTGCCGGGGCTGCACGGCCAGGCACGGCCGGATCGTCGCGACCAGCTCCTTGGGCAGCCCGGACAGGTCGAGCTCGCCGCGCTGCACCCGGGCCAGCAGCCGCAGCGTGTCGCCGTCCGCGCGGTAGGGCGCCCGGCCGGTGGCCAGCAGGAACAGCGTGGCACCCAGCGAGTACACGTCGGAGGCGGCCGTGGACTCCTCGCCGCGCGCCTGCTCCGGCGAGGTGAAGGCGATCGTGCCCAGTGTGAGGCCCGTCAGGGTGAGGTCGCTGGCGTGCGAGATGCCGAAGTCGATGACCCGGGGCCCGTCCAGCGGCAGCAGCACGTTCTGCGGCTTCACGTCGCGGTGGACGATCCCCACTCCGTGCAGGGTGACCAGGGCCTGGGCGGTGCCGGCCGCGATCCACCGGACGGCCGAGGCGGGCAGCACCCCGCAGGAGCGGACCAGTTCGGAGAGCGGGGGCGCGGCGATGTAGTCGATGGCCATCCAGGGCTGCGCGGCGTCCGGATCGGCGTCCCGCACCCGCGCGGTGAAGGCGCTGTCCACCCGCTGCGCGACCGCCACCTCACGGGCGAAGCGCCGCCGGTCGGTGTCGCCGGCCCGGCCCTCCGCGAGGAGCGTCTTCACGGCGACGAGGTCCCGGCCGCCGGCCCTGGCCAGGTAGATCCGGCCCATGCCACCGGACGCCAGCCGCCCGAGCAGCCGGTACGGCCCGAGCGTCACCGGATCGTCCCCGCCCAGCGCTTCGATCCGCGCCCCGGCCATGTCGCTCCCCCTTCGCCCCAGCACCGCGCCCCACCACGGTCCCATGTCCGCGCGCGGACAGCCATGCGGTGGGGCAACTCCCGTACCGGACTGTTGCGTTACCGGTACCGAAGCACGGCCCCGTACACGCAGCAGCGCCGCCGGGGGAGCGGCGGCGCTGCTGGTTCCGGGGGGTGTGGTCTACGGCAGGCCGTGGACGTGCGGTGCGACCGCGTTCGACCAGGCGTTGCCGGCCGTGGCGTCCCAGTTGGTCGACCAGGTCATGGCGCCGCGGATCCCGGGGTACGTCTTCGACGGCTTGAAGGTGCCGCAGCCGGTGCCCTTGGCCAGGCAGTCCAGGGCCGCGTTCACGACCGACGGGGCGACGTAGCCGCTGCCCGCGCCCCGGGTGGAGGCGGGGACGCCGAGGCCGACCTGCGACGGGTCGAGGCCGCCCTCCAGCTGGATGCAGGCGAGCGCGGTGAGGAAGTCCACCGAGCCCTGCGAGTAGACCTTGCCGTCGCAGCCGAGCATCGAACCGCTGTTGTAGTACTGCATGTTGACGACGGTCAGGATGTCCTTGATGTTGAGCGCCGTCTTGAAGTACTCGCCCGCGGTGGACTGCATGTCGATGGTCTGCGGGGCCATCGTGATGACGAGGCCGGAGCCCGCCTTCTGCGACAGCGAACGCAGCGCCTTCGTCATGTACGTGGAGTTGAGGCCGTTCTCCAGGTCGATGTCGACGCCGTTGAAGCCGTACTCCTGGATCAGGGAGTAGACGGAGTTGGCGAAGTTGGTCGCGGACGCGTCGCTGTTGACCGAGACCGAGCCCTTCTCGCCGCCGACCGAGATGATGACGTTCTTGCCGGCCGCCTGCTTCGCCTTGATGTCGGCCTTGAACTGGTCGACGGTGTAGCCGTTCAGCCCGGCCGAGTCCAGGTTGAAGGTGACGGCGCCGGGCGTGGTCGTCGCGTCGGCGAAGGAGACCGCGATGATGTCGTAGTTCGCGGGCACGTCGCTGAGCTTCTGGACGGTCGCGCCGTTGTTGAAGTTCTGCCAGTAGCCGGTGACCGCGTGCTTCGGCACGGAGGTGCCCGGGTTCGGGTCGGTGCCACCGGACTTGGCGGTCCGGCCGCTGACGGTCGCCGACTTCACGGACTCACCGGCCGCGTTGGTGGCGGTCACCGCGAACTGGTACGCGGTGTCGGCCGCGAGACCGGTGACGGTCGCCGAGGTGCCGGTGGAGGTGGTCGCCTTCACGCCGTCCTTGTAGACGGTGTAGCCGGTGGCGCCGGACACCGCGTTCCAGGACAGTGCGAGGGAGGACGTGGTGGCCGTGCCGACCGCCAGCCCGGCCGGGGCGCCGGGGATCGACGGGCCGGGGTCGGTGCCGCCGCCGCCGTCGGGGCCGGTCACCGAGAAGTCGTCCACGAGGTAGGCCGCCTGGCCGTACCAGCCGTGCGTGTACACGGTGACGGACGTGGTGTTCGCGCCGGTCGTGAAACTGGTCTTCAGCTGCGTCCAGCCGGTCGAGCCCGGCGTCCACGTCGAGACGTCGGTGGTTCCGGTGCCGCTGGCGCCCAGGTACGCGTAACCGCCCTGCACCCAGGAGCTGAGCTGGTACGTCGAGTTGGGCTTGACGGCCACGGTCTGCGAGCACTTGGCGTTGTCCTGGCCGGCCGGGGTGGCCTTGAGGGCGGAGGTGCCGCCGTGCACGGGGGAGGAGACGGTGGTGCCGGAGTTCGCGGTGCACGTCCAGTTGGCGAGGCCCGATTCGAAGCCGGCGTTCCTGGCGACGTTGACGTCGGCGGCCTCGGCGCTGGTCACGAGTCCGGTGAGGGTCAGGGCGCCGGCCGCGACGACGGCCACGGCGGAGCCGAGGACCGGGCGGGTGCGGCGCCTTCTGCGGCTCGGGGCGGGGGAACGATCCACTTGCTGCCTCCGGGAGGAGTCGGGGATGGCGGGGGGACGACACGGGGGTGCCGGGGGTGTGGAATCGAGGAACGGTGGCCACCGCTGGCCGATAAACTGGTCCAGACCAATCAAGTTGTCAAGACCTCTGGCGGTCCCCGCTCCCCCCGGAACCGCCGATCACCTCATCACCCGTACTCCACGGGCTTCTTGAAAGTGTTCTCTGTCCTGCCGTACGTGGATAAAGTGCTCAGGCGGGAGCATCCGAGCGGAAGCACCCGGCGGGAGCGAGTGCGGCCGGCGGTACGCGGCGGCCCGAGGAACGGGGAGCGGCGTGCCGACAGCCATAGCAGTGACCGGTCCCGGCCTCGCGCTGCCCCCACAGGACCGCCAGACGCCCCCGGCGGTCGTCCTGCGCGCCCCCGGGGAACAGACCCTGGACCAGGCGCTGGACGACATGCAGCGCCTCCTGGAGCAGCACGGCCACGTCATCGCCGTCTACCCGGCCGGCCTCCCCGCCGCGCACGAGCGCCGGCTGCACACCGTCCGCTCGGTCCTGGAGAGCGACCGGATCGCCCTGCTCAAGTCGGACCTGCCGCCACTCGGCGTGGCCGTACTGGTGCGCCAGTTACGGCAGTTGTCCGTCTGCGACTTCAGCGCCGGGGTCATCGCCTCCGCCGCGAGGCTGCTGTCCCACTACGTGCACGCCGGCGCGCTGCTCCACTCCGTCACCCGGCTCGACCGGGTACCGGTCAGCCTCAAGACGCACGCCAAGTCCTGGGTCCCCGGCTCCCAGTTCGGCGTGCTCGCCAACCCGGAACCCCAGCTCGTCAGGGTCGGTACGGGGGAGCTCAGCGGCCCCCGCTTCGCCACGCATCTCCTCGTCGCCCGGGGGCAGTCCCCGTCGGAGTGGGTGACCGGCACGCTGGCCCGGGCGTGGCAGGTCCAGGCGGTGCACGAGGCCGTGCTGCCCGACGAGTCCGCCGGCTGGTGGGGCACCCCGAAGATGATCGAGTTCGCGGCCTATCTGCCCGACATCTCGCTGATCCACCAACTGGTCTCCTCGGTGCGCAGAGAGGTCTGCACCTGGTGCGGAAACGAACTCATCGGCGACCGCTGCGGCCTGTGCAACGCCCCCCTGACCCCGCCCCAGGACCGCACGCGCGGCCCCGCGGCCCTGAACCCATGAGGTCCCCCGAGAGCCCCGCCCCGTACCGCCCACCGGCCCACATATCCCCAACGAGGTTGCTCAGCCCATGAATTCACGGCAACGCCGCGGCGTCATCCTGCTCCTCCTGTCGGTCCTGTGCGCCCTCGCCGCCTTCGCCGGTGTGATCTGGGTGATCGGTGACGTGAACGCGAAGGTGGGCCCCGAGGTGACCGCGTACCGGGTCAGGACCACCATCGCGCCCTACAAGCCCCTGGAGGCGGACCAGTTCGAGAAGGTCTCGATGCCCGAGCGCTGGCTCTCCAAGAGCGCCGTCACCGACCTCTCCGCCCTCCGCGGCAAGATCGCCGTCACGGAACTGCACCCGGGTTCCCTGCTCCAGGAGGACATGCTGGTCGACCGCCCCAAGCTGAAGAGCGGGCAGCAGGAGATCGCCATCATGATCGACGCCGCGACCGGCGTCGCCGGCAAGATCCGGCCGGGCAACCTCGTCAACATCTACGCCACCTTCGCCGGCCGCACCGACAGGGAGAAGCCCACCTCGCGCGTCATCGTGGCCAACGCCCGGGTCATCGACGTCGGCCGGCTCACCTCCCTCGAACCCAAGCCGGAGGACCGGGGCGACGGCCCCACCGAGGCCGTGCCGATCACCTTCGCCCTGGACAGCGACGACGCCCAGCGCGTCGCCTACGCGGAGTCCTTCGCCGAACACGTGCGCCTGGCCCTTCTCCCCGCCGACAGCCCCACCACCCTGCGCCCGGGCGAGGGCAGCTACGACCTCGACGAAGACAAGAACAAGTGAGGACCGGATGAGCACACGCATCCTCCCGGCCGTCGGTGACGCCGACGCCGCCCGCGCCGTCTCCGGGCTCCTCGGCCAGCTCCCCGACGCGGAGCCGGCCGCCCCGCTCGGCGACTCCACCTCACTGCTCGACACCCTCGCCCGGCTCGCCGCCGAATCCCTGGACGAGCTGCCCGAGGTCGTCCTCGTGCACGAACGGATCGGACCGGTCCCGGCCCTGGAGCTGATCCGGGAGGTGGCCCTGCGCTTCCCGGCCGTCGGCGTCGTCCTCGTCACCGCCGACACCAGCCCCGGGCTCTACTCGGCCGCCATGGACTCCGGCGCCCGCGGTCTGGTCGGCCTGCCCCTCTCGTACGAGGAGCTGGCGCAGCGCGTCCAGGCCGCGTCCGGCTGGTCCGTGGGCGTCCGCCGCCACCTCGGGGCCGGCGCCGAGCTGCACACCGGACCCGGCGGCACCGTCGTCACCGTCAGCGGCGCCAAGGGCGGCGTCGGCACCACGGTCACCGCCGTCCAGCTCGCCCTGGCCGCCGCCGCCTCCGGGCACACCGTCGCGCTGGCCGACCTGGACCTCCAGTCGGGGGACGTCGCCTCCTACCTCGACGTGCAGTTCCGCCGGTCCGTGGTCGACCTCGCCACCATCCAGGACATCTCGCCCCGGGTCCTCCAGGACGCCCTGTACAACCACGACACCGGCGTCGCCCTGCTCCTGGCCCCGGCCGACGGCGAGCGCGGCGAGGACGTCACCGACCGCGTCGTACGCCAGACCGTCAGCGCCCTGCGCCACCGCTACGAGGTCGTCGTCATCGACTGCGGTACGTACATGAACTCGGCCAACGCCGCGGCGGTCGAGATGGCCGACCGCACCGTGCTCGTCACCACCCCGGACGTGATCGCCGTCCGGGCCGCCAAGCGCATGGTCCGGCTCTGGGACCGGCTCCAGGTCCGCAAGGCCGAGGAGACCATCACCCTCGTCAACCGCCACACCCGCCACACGGAGATCCAGCCCGCGCTGATCGAGAAGATCACCGCGACCAGGGTCGCCCGGATCGCCGTCCCGGCCGGCTACAAGGAGCTCCAGGCGGTCGTGGACGCCGGACGCCTCCAGGACCTGGACGTCAAGTCCACGGTGAAACAGGCCCTGTGGGGGCTGGCCGGAGAACTCGGTCTGGTCAAGAACGCGGAAGCGGCCGCCCGCGGGGGCAGGCTGAAGGGCGAGCGCCCGGCGGGCGGCCGGCGGGCGCGTGCGAAGTGAACACCGAGGGGGAGAGGAGCGCCATGAACCTCTTACCGGTGCACGCGCGCCGGGCGGCGGCGGGCCGTGACGTACGCTCCGACCGGGGCCAGACCGCGATCGAGTTCGTCGGCACGCTGCCCCTGATCCTCCTCACCCTCGCCCTCCTCTGGCAGGCGGGGCTCGTCTGCTACACGTACATCCTCGCCGGGAACGCCGCCGACAAGGCCGTCCGCGCCGCCGCCGTCGCGGAGGGCGACCCGAGGGCGGCCTGCGAGCGGGCGGTCCACGAGGACGTCCCCGGCGGCTGGTCCGCGATCGTGGAGGGCTGCGACGGCACCGGCGAGCTGGTCACCGTGCAGGTGCGCGTCGACGTGCCGCTGCTGTTCCCCGGGGCGTTCAGCGTGCCCATGCACGCCACGGGCGAGGCCAGGGCCAGGAACGAGAGGCGGGACACATGGTGACCCGGCGCCGCACCGGTTCCCGGCAGCGCGGACAGGCCGCCGTCGAGTACGTGGGCGTGCTCACCCTGCTGCTCGTCGTCGCGCTCGCCGTGGTCCAGCTCGGCCTCGCGGTGTACGCCGCCCAGCAGGCGGGCACGGCCGCGCGGGCGGCGGCCCGGGTCGCCTCGACCGACCACCAGACGGGCCGGGCGGGTGCGGTGGCCCGGGAGTCCATGAGCAGCTGGCTCGCGGACGGGGCGACCGTCAGCACCGGGGCCGGGGCGGAATCGGTGACCGTCACCGTGCGGGTCTCCGTCCCCGCCCTGTTGCCGATGTTCTCCTTCGGCTCCGTCGAGAAGAGCGCCACCATGCCGAGCGACTGACCCGGAACCGACCATGCGGCCACAGGAAACGAGGGAGTCGATCACATGAGCCTGCGGGCGCGCATCACCAGCCCCGAACCCGCGAACGGGATGAGCGAGGAGAGCCGGCTCGTCGGCGCCTACCGCGCCAAACTGCTGGAGGAGATCGACCTCGCGGAGATGTCCGCCCTCGCGGCGGCCGACCGCAGGGCCCGTCTCGAACGCGTCCTCGGCCACATCATCAGCCGCGAGGGCCCCGTCCTGTCCTCCGCGGAACGCTCGCAGCTCATCCGCCGGGTCGTGGACGAGGCGCTCGGCCTCGGCATCCTCGAACCGCTCCTGGAGGACGCCTCCATCAGCGAGATCATGGTCAACGGCCCCGAGCAGGTCTACGTGGAGCGCGGCGGCCGCCTCGAACTCCTCCCGATGCGCTTCTCCTCCCACGAGCAGCTGATGCAGACCATCGAACGCATCGTCTCCACGGTCAACCGCCGCGTGGACGAGTCGAATCCGATGGTCGACGCCCGGCTCCCCTCCGGCGAGCGCGTCAACGTCGTCATCCCGCCGCTCTCCCTGTCCGGCCCGATCCTCACCATCCGGCGCTTCCCCCGCGCCTTCACGCTCCAGGAGATGATCGCGCTCGGCTCCCTGGACGAGCACATGCTGCTCCTGCTCGCCGGCTTCGTCCGCGCCAAGTTCAACGTGATCGTCTCCGGCGCCACCGGCACCGGCAAGACCACGCTGCTCAACGCGCTCTCCGGGCTGATTCCCGACGGCGAGCGCATCGTCACCATCGAGGACTCCGCCGAGCTCCGGCTCCAGCAGTCCCACGTCATCACGCTGGAGAGCCGGCCGCCCAACGTCGAGGGCAAGGGCCGGGTCACCATCCGCGACCTCGTCCGCAACTCCCTGCGCATGCGCCCCGACCGCATCATCGTCGGCGAGGTCCGGGGCGGCGAGACCCTCGACATGCTCCAGGCCATGTCCACCGGCCACGACGGCTCCCTCGCCACCGTCCACGCCAACAGCGCGGAGGACGCGCTGATGCGGCTCCAGACCCTCAGCTCCATGTCCGAGGTCGAGATCCCGTTCGCCGCGATCCACGACCAGATCAACAGCGCCGTCGACGTGATCATCCAGCTGACCCGGCACGGCGACGGCTCCCGCCGCGTCACGGAGATCGCCGTCGTGGACTCGTACGGCCGCGAGGACTACCGCATCGTCTCCGTCTGCCGCTTCGACGCCCTCCCGATGGCGGCCGACGGGCGCGTGTACGGGCAGTTCGCGTACTTCCCCGTGCCCCGCCGGGTCGCGGACCGCTTCTACATGGCGAACGAGACGGTCCCCCCGGCGTTCGGGGTCGCCCACACGAACGAGCAGCTGCTGACCCGCACGCCGACGGCCTGACCCCCTCCCCCCGCTTGGAAGGCGCTTCCCGAGATGGACAACCTCCCGCTCCTGACGGTCGGCGTGACCCTGCTCGCCTGTGTGCTCGCCGTCGTCGGCCTGCATGTCTTCGCCTCCGGCAGGGAACAGCAGCGGGCCCTCATCGACCGCCTGTCCCGGACCGGCCCGCCGGCGATCGAGGGACGAGCCCGGCGCTTCCGGTCGATCGACCGCAAGCTCCGCCGGACCGGCCTCGGCAAGCGCATCGAACGGAAACTCGCGGTCACCGGGCTCGACCTCACCCCCGGCGAGTACGCGGTGTACGTCGCCGCCGCCCTGCTCGGGCTCTACTTCGTCACCGCGGCCGTCTTCGCCCCGTTCTTCGGGCTCCTCGCCGTCCTCATCGGCGCCTGGGGCGGCAACGCCTTCCTCAACTGGCAGCGCGCCAAACGCACCGAGGCGTTCATCGGCCAGCTCCCCGAGCTCACCCGGGTCCTCGCCAACGCCACCCAGGCCGGGCTCGCCCTGCGCACCGCCATCTCCATGGCCGTCGAGGAGCTGGACGACCCCGCCCACGAGGAGCTGCGCCGTGTCGCCGACCGCCTGGCCATCGGGCACTCGCTGGACGACGCCCTCAACGAACTCGTGGAACGGCTGCCCTCCCGCGAGCTGACCGTCCTGGTCTCCACGCTCATCCTGTCCAACCGGGCGGGCGGCACCATCGTCTCCTCGCTGCGCAACCTCACCAACACGCTGGAGGAGCGCAAGGAGACCCGGCGCGAAGTGACCACCCTCCTCTCGCAGGTGAAGGTCACCGCCGTCGCCGTACCCGTCCTCGGGCTGCTCTTCCTGCTCCTCATCAACACCATGAGGGGCGGCGCACTGGACGACATGGCCGCCGCCACGCCCGGGCGCATCGCGATCGTCGTCGCCGCCGGCCTCTACGGTCTCGGCTTCTTCCTGATCAACCGCCTGACGCGCGTCCGCATCTGAGGGCCGGAAGGACACCCCCAATGGAGATCCTGCTCGCCGCCGTCATGGGACTCGCCGTCCTCGGCGTCTTCCAGGGCGTCCGCATGTACCGCGCGGACGCCAAGCTCCCCGGTGACCTGGCCGTCGCCCTGGAGGTCGGCGCCAGCCGCACCAGCGCCGCCGGCTCGGCCATCGACCGCATCGGCATGCGGTACGCCCCCCGGGTCCTGTCCATGATGGGCCCCCGGCGCGTCGACCGGATCCGCCGGAAGCTCGACATGGCCGGCAACCCGCGCGGCCTGACCGTCGACCGCTACGCCGCCCGGCGCGCGGTCTTCGGCGGCCTCGGCGTCCTGGCCGCCCTGGCCATGCTGATGAACGGGCAGGTGTTCCTGGCCGTCATCCTGCTCGTCTACGGCCTGTTCTGGACGGACGTGATCATCCGGGCGGCCATCGCCCGACGCAAGGACGACATCGAGCGCACCCTGCCCGACTTCCTGGACGTCCTCGCGGTCGTCGTCTCGGCCGGGCTCGGCTTCCGGCAGGCGCTGGAGCGGGTCTCGGAGAAGTACACCGGCCCGTGGTCCGACGAGCTGCGCATCACCCTGCGCCAGATGGACATGGGCGTCAGCAGGCGCGACGCCTTCGACCAGCTCCGCCGGCGCAACGAGTCCGAACAGGTCTCGATGTTCGTCTCGGCCCTCCAGCAGGGCGAGGAACTGGGCGCGCCCATCGTGGACACCCTGATCCAGATCGCCAACGACATGCGCCGCACGGACGCCCAGAACGCCCGCCGCAAGGCGTCCAAGGCCGTCCCGAAGGCCACGCTGATCGTCACGAGCTTCATGCTCCCGGGCACGATCATCCTGATCGCGGTCGGGTTCTACTACGCGGCGAACGTGAACATCAACGAGATCTTCGGCAGCTGACAACGCGAAGCGCCTTCCTCGGAGGGCCATTTGTGGGACATTCGGAGCTGAGGGGGGCGGGAGGGGCGGCATGGCCGAAAGCGATACGTCTGACGAGCCCCAGGAGTGGGAATGGGCCCGGAAGCCCACGAAGAGGGCCACAGCACCGACGTACGTTGCCCGCAGCACGCGGACCTATGGATCAACGTCGACCGATTCCCGGTCGGTCGAACCCGGAGGGGGACATCGCCATGAAGGACATCGCGCTCAGGGCGGCGGTGCGGACGCAGACTTATGTGAACCACTGGGCGAACACCGCCGTGGACCGCATGAAGCGCCGGAAGGACGCGGGGCAGGGGGCGATCGAGTACGTCGGCATCACGATTCTGGTGGTGGCGATCGTGGTCGCCTTGCTGAACACGGATTTGGGCGCCACCATCGGGAACAAGTTCACGGCGAAGATCAACTCTGTTCTCAACAGGTGATCGGCCGGCGGAAGGTCGAAGCGGGGCAGGCCGCGCCGCTTTACATCACGGCGGTTGCGGGTGTGCTCTTTGTCGCGCTGGTTCTATTCGCGTTCGGCGAAGCCGATATTCGGCGCAATGGCGCACAGAGCGCGGCCGATGCCGCTGCGCTGGCTGCTGCCAAGGAATCGCGCAGCCTTCTGGAACCGGATCTGAAGGCGCACCTCAGGGACCCCGAATACTTCGAATCCGTGTTTAGCAAGCCCTTCCTCGGGGGAACGAACGATGCTTGCTGGAAGGCATCGGACTTCGCTGCTCGAAACGAGGCGGGCGCCGTCCGATGCCGTCGACTGGCCGATGGCAGATGGGGCTACGTAGTCCGTCTGCAATCGGCCAAGGGAATGAGTACGGACATCGTGCCGGGCACGGAAGGCAGAAAGGCGGAAGCCACGGCCGTGGCCGTGATCGAGCCCCGTTGTGCTTTTGTCCCGGCAGAGACTCCAGCCCCCGATGCCGACCCGGACGTGGACGAGGATCCGCCATCCGCGTCGATCGGCAGGATCCACTGTGACGGCGGTCTTGATTGGTCGGTCGACGCGGAGGATCCGACGCTCGTCCCGGACGTGGCCGACCTCTTCACCGTACGCCTGGCCGAAGACTGACTGAGACTGACCGCAAAGGATAGGGATCGATGACTGCTCGGTACGTGAGGAAAGCGCGCCGGACCGGTGCTGCCGCGCTCTTGGTGGCGACGTTGGCCTTCTCTGCGGCTGCGTGCGGCGGCGATGACGGCGGCAGCGGCCAGGACAAGGGGGCATCGAGCTCTGCGACGTCACGGGATTCCGGGAAGGCGAAGAGCGAGTCCGGTGAGACGACCCCGGAGACCGACCCCGTCCTGGCTACCGTCAAGGGGGACGCCGGGGTAGAGATGGTCATCACTTCCGCGATGCGGGATTCGGGTGGATTCCTGACGGTAAACGGGCAGTTCAAGAACACGGGAAGCAGTGCCTACACCACACCGATTCAATGGAGCGGCCGGGAAACTGCGGTTGCGGCCAACGGTCGGTCTCTCGCAGCGATGATGCTGGTGGATGCGCAGGCGAAGAAGCGCTACTACGTCCTTCGTGACACGGACAACCGCCCGCTGACAACGAGTGGCTACGAGCCGAGCATCGAGGCGGGTGCCACTCTCACGTTCTTCGCACAGTTCCCCGCGCCCGAGGCGTCCACCCACGAAGTGGGTGTGCAGTTCCCCGGCTTCCCCAACGCGACGATCGAGATCTCCGGATGACCCCCCGCCGCGCCACCACAACCCTCCTCGCCGGGGTGGTCGCCCTGGGGGTCGTCGGGGTGGTGGCCCCGCACGCGGTTGCCGGGGACAGTCCCTACCCCTCCGCGTCCGCCGAACCACCCGTGGAGGTCGACCCCCACGACACCGACCTGAAGCTCCCCGAAGGCGCCACCCTCGCCCCGCCCAAAGTCCTCGACATCAAGTCCGTCATCGAGGACCTCGGCGGCGAGGAGCGCCGCGAGGACACCAACGCGGACATCAAGTTCGCCCTCCAGGCGGAAGTGCTCTTCGGCAAGGACAGCGCCAAGCTCGGCGGTGAGGCCAAGGGGCGGATCAACGCCATCGCCGAGGAGATCAAGCGGCAGGACGCCAAGAAGGTCCGGGTGTTCGGGTTCACCGACGACCTCGGCTCGTCCGAGCACGGTGACGTGCTGTCCAAGAAGCGCGCCGAGGCCGTCCACAACGTGCTGGACGCGGCGCTCGGCGGTACCGGGATCACGTTCGAGATCCGGGGCTACGGCGAGGACTACCCGATCGCGAGCAACGAGGACGAGGAGGGCCGCCGCAAGAACCGCCGTGTGGAGGTCTCCTTCCAGCGCGGCGAGACCGGCTCGCAGAGCTGACCCGCACCGGGGGGGGGGGGGGGGGGGGGGGGGGGGGGGGGGGGGGGGGGGGGGGGGGGGGGGGGGGGGGGGGGGGGGGGGGGGGGGGGGGGGGGGGGGGGGGGG
>NZ_JBMNDO010000130.1:0-22214 GCF_052542855.1 Streptomyces sp. SAS_281 | reverse complement strand
GGTCGCGCCGACGGCGCGACCCACCCCTTCCGGCGTTCCCAGGTGCTCACTTTCCGGACCGTCCTGGCGTAACGGTGTGCGCGACCGGCCCACAACCGGAAGGATGGCGACTCGGGAGGGAGCCGGACATGGACGAGAAGGAAACACTCCGGGTGGGCGCAGCCGTCCGCCGACAGCGCAGATCCCTGGGACTGACCCTGGCCGCCGTAGCCTCGCGCAGCGGCCTTTCCGTGCCGTTCCTCAGCCAGATCGAGAACGAGCGCGCCAGACCCAGCGCCCGGTCGCTCGACCGGGTCGCGGAAGCGCTGGAGACCACCACGGCCCGGCTGCGCGCCGCCGCCGACTCGGCGCGCGCGGTCGACGTCGTGCGCGCAGCCCACGAGGACGGGGTGCACCGGGTGGTCCGCGGACGCCACCAGCTCAGCGCCCTGGAGTTCACCGGGGAGCTCGACCTCGGGCGCGAGTTCCAGCACCGCAACGACGAGATCATGTACGTCGCCGAGGGCGCCGCCGAAGTGGAGGCCGAGGGCCGGGCCTACCGGCTGGTCCAGGGCGACACCCTCTTCCTGTCCGGCGGGGTCCGCCACCGCTGGCGGGCCACCCTCCCCGGCACCCGGCTGCTGTGCGTCGCGGTCGCCGAACACATCGACGCGACGTCCGACCCCCGGCGCTGAGCGTCCGGGGGGCCGGCGGAAGGGTGCTCAGGCCGTACGGGGCGCCACCGGGGCGGGCCGCTGCGGCGCCGCGAGCAGCGCCCCGCTGAGCAGCCCGCGCACCGTGCGCACCCCCGCCACCGCCCACGCCGACACCAGCAGCACGTACAGCGCGACGGCCAGCCAGGTGAACGCGGTCAGGCCGGTGTGCCGGGCCAGACCCGCCGCGCCCGTCACACAGGTGCCGACGGGGAACGTGAAGCCCCACCAGGTCATCGAGAACGTCATCCCGCCCCGTACCGCCCGCACCACCAGCGCCACGGCCAGGGCCAGCCACATCAGGGCGAAGCCCATCACCGGCACCCCGTACAGCACCCCGAAGGCCCGCAGCGCCGAGGCGTACGGGCCCTCGACCACACCCGGCGCCACATCGGCCAGCGCGTTGACCGCGGTCGTCGACTGGCCCAGCGGACCGAGCACCAGGAACAGGGTGGGCGTCAGCGCGAGCGGCAGCGGGCCCCCGTGCACCAGCCGGCCGAAGACCAGCGGGAGCATGACCACCGTCGCCAGCAGGCTCAGCCCGAACATCGCGTAGCAGCCCAGCAGCAGCGCCTCGCGCCCCTGCCCCGGGGGCAGCTCCGCCACGAGCAGGGGGCCCAGCGCGGCCGACACCATCGGCGCCACCACCGGCAGCAGCCACACCGGGGACGCGGTGCCCGGCTCCGGCCGGTGGCGCGTGATCATGAGGTACGGGACCGCCACGGCCGCCACCAGACCGGTCACCGTGCCCGCCGTGTACAGGACCACGTCCAGCGCGAGCGCCGCCCGGTGCCCGATGAGGTCCTTGCCCACGGCCATGCCGGAGCCCCCGACGGCCAGCAGCGCCATCGACAGGCAGCCGTAGAACGGCGCGACGGCCTGGTCCGCGAGATGGGCGCGCGCCTGGTCGCGGTGGGCCGCCCAGTGCCCGGCGCGGGCGGCGAGCACGGCGGCGAGCAGCAGCGCCGAGACCACCCACACCGCCGTGCAGGCGCCCCGCAGCCCGGGGAGGGGCACGGGCAGCGCGGCACCGGCGCTCGCGACGATCGCGGTGCCCATGACCGTCGCGTACCAGTTGGGGCCGAAGTGCCGCAGCGCGGGCCGCCGGCCGGCGCCGGAGTACGGGGAGAACGTGCGGGTCCGCAGATAGGTGGCCATGCCACGATTCTCCCCGGCCGGGCCCGGGCCCCACCAGGGAGCACTGCCCTATGAGGTCATAAAGTGGACTTATGTCCAGCGAACCGCAGACCCCCCTGTCCCACCGGGTGCCCAACCTGGGCGCGCTGGAACTGCTCCTCGCCGTCGCCCGGCACGGCAGCCTCGGCCGGGCCGCCCGCGACGTCGGCGTCACCCAGCCCGCCGCCAGCAGCCGCGTCCGCTCCATGGAACGGCAGCTCGGCCTCACCCTCCTCGACCGCTCGCCCCGGGGCTCCCGGCTCACCGACGCGGGCGCCCTGGTCACCGACTGGGCGCGCCGGGTCGTGGAGGCCGCCGAGGCGTTCGACGCGGGCGCCCAGGCGCTGCGCGACCGGCGCGACTCCCGGTTGCGGGTCGCCGCCTCCATGACCATCGCCGAGTACCTGCTCCCCGGCTGGCTCATCGCCCTGCGCGCCGAACGCCCCGGCACCGCCGTCTCGCTGCTCGCCGGGAACTCCGCGGTGGTCGCCGAGCGGCTGCTGCGCGGCGAGGCGGACCTGGGCTTCGTGGAGGGCCTGTCCGTCCCGGAAGGGCTCGACGGCACGGTCATCGCCCACGACCGCCTCGTCGTCGTGGTCGCCCCCGCCCACCCGTGGGCCCGCCGCCGCACCCCGCTGACCCCGGGCGAGCTGGCCGCGACCCCGCTGATCCTGCGCGAGCACGGCTCCGGCACCCGCCAGGTCCTGGACGCCGCGCTCGCCGTCCACGGCCCGCTGGCCCCGCCGCTCCTCGAACTCTCCTCGACCACCGCCGTCAAGGGCGCGGCGGAGAGCGGCGCCGGTCCCTGCGTCCTGAGCGAGCTCGCGCTCGGCGAGGAGCTGTCCGCCCGCCGCCTGGTCAAGGTCCCCATCGCCGGCGCCCGGCTGCGCCGCCAGCTGCGCGCGGTCTGGCCCTCGGGCCACCGCCCCACGGGCCCGGCCCGCGACCTGCTCGCGCTGACCCGGTCGGGCCCGTCCGGGGGCGCGGCCTAGGCGGTGTCCGGCGTCGGCGTCGGACACCTGGTCCGACAGGGCCGGCCCTGAAAAACGGGGCGACGCCGCCGGCCCGGTCACGACACCCTTGCGGGGCACGGCACCCCACCGAAAGGACGCCCCATGAGCACACCGCCGCACCTGAGACGCGCCGACGCGGACGACGCCGCCGAGGTCACCCGGCTGCGCCTGGTCATGTTCGCCTCCATGGGCCTCGTGCCGGAGCCCGACTGGGCCCCGGTGTGCGAGGCGTACTTCCGCGAACGGCTCGCCGCCGACCCGCGCTTCGTCGCCTATGTGATCGACGCGGGCGACCGGCTGCTGTCCAGCGCGGTGGGCCAGTGCACCTGGTCCCTGCCCCGGCCGGGCCGTGCCCCGTACGTCGGGCACATCGCCTCGGTCGCCACCGACCCGGACCACCGGCGGAAGGGCTACGCCCGCCTGACCTTCCGGGCCGTCCACGACCACCTGGTCGAGGCCGGGTGCTCCCGGATCAATCTGACCGCGACCCCCGAGGCCGAGGGCCTGTACCGCTCCCTGGGGTACGGCGAACCCGGCGGGCCCACGCCTCTGACCTGGACGGACACGAGGGAGACGCACCGATGACCACCACCGCGCCGCCCGCGCAGGGCGTCCGCCACCCCTGGTCCGGCCTGCCCGCCGCCGTACGCGGAGCCGTCGAGGACATCCTCGGCGCACCGGTCACCGAGGCCCGCAGCCAGAGCGGCGGCTTCTCGCCCGGAGTCGCCGCCCGGGTCCGGCTCGCGAACGGCGGCCGGGCCTTCGTCAAGGCGGTGAGCGCCGAGGTGAACCCGGACAGCCCGGACATGCACCGCGCCGAGGCCCGCGTCACGGCGTCGCTGCCGGCGGACGCGCCCGTGCCCCGGCTGCTCGGCTCGTACGACGACGGCAGCTGCGTCGCCCTCGTGCTGGAGGACATCGACGGCCGCCAGCCCCGGGTGCCCTGGGACCGCGACGAGCTGGACCGGGTCCTGACGGCCGTCGGCGACCTCTCCCGCGTCCTCACCCCGGCCCCGGCCGAGGTGGCCTCGGCCGCCTGGGGCAAGTCCTCGCTGTTCGACGGCTGGCGCACCCTGCACGCCGCCGGGGGCGACGCCCGCCTCGACCCCTGGGCCGCCGGGCACCTCGCCGCGCTCGCGGAGCTGGAGGCCGGCTGGCCCGAGGCCGCCGCCGGGGACACCCTCGCCCACAGCGACCTGCGTGCCGACAACATCCTGCTCACCGGGGACCGGACCGTCTTCGTGGACTGGCCGCACGCGGTGCGCGCCGCGCCCTGGTTCGACCTGCTGGTGATGCTCCCGTGCGTGGCGGCGCAGGGTTACGCCTCCGGCGGGCGCGGTCCGGACCCGGAGACCCTGTTCACCGCCCACCCGCTCGGCCGGGACGCCGACCCCGACGCCGTCACCGCCGTACTCGCCGCCGTCGCCGGGTACTTCGCGGAGCACGCGCTGCGCCCCGACCCGCCCGGCCTGCCGACGCTCCGGGCCTTCCAGGCGGCCCAGGGCACCGCCGCCCTGACCTGGCTGCGTCAGCGGTTCTGAGCCCGCACCGCTGCCACCAGGCCCCGCACCACGCGGAAGTCCTCGCCCATCTCCGGATGCCACTGCACTCCCAGGACCCAGTGGTCCCCGGGGAGTTCGACCGCCTCCACGGTGCCGTCCGCCGCGTGCGCCGACGCCACCAGGCCGGTGCCGATGCGGTCCACGGCCTGGTGGTGGTAGGCCGGGACAACGCACGGGGCGGGAGCCAGCGACGCGTACCGGGTGCCCGGGACCGGCGACACCCGGTGCGAGCCGAACACGCCCGTCGCCCCGCCCGGGCCGCCGTGGCCGTCCAGATGCTGGGTCAGGGTGCCCCCGCACACCACGTTCAGCAGCTGCATCCCCCGGCACACCCCGAGCAGCGGCGTCCCCGACTCCAGCGCCGCCCCGATCAGCGCCGTCTCCCAGACGTCGCGCTCCGGCGCGGGCGGCCCGGTGCGCGGGTCACGCCCGGCGCCGTACCGCGCCGGGTCCACATCGGGACCGCCCGCCACCACGACCGCGTCCAGCCGGGCCACGGTCTCCGCGGCGGACTCCGGCGCGTCCGGCGGCAGCAGCACCGCCAGGCCGCCCGCCTCCCGCACCATCCGGGCGTACCCTGCCGGCACCAGCGCCGCCGGCAGGTCCCATACGCCCCAGCGCGCCGACTCCACGAGGTACGTGCTGATCCCGACCAGCGGACGGCTCACCGGTGCTCTCCCTCGTACGGCGCGCGGAACACTCCGGCACCGTACCCACAACACCCGCCCTCACCATAGATTTGTACGGGCCTGCCCGGCCCGCGAGGAGAGGACCCGTCCGTGTCCGACCGCACCGCCCCGCTCGCCCTCGGAGACCTGCGCCGCCTCGTGCACGGCGGGGAGATCGACACCGTCGTCCTGGCCTTCCCCGACATGCAGGGACGGCTCCAGGGCAAGCGCTTCGCCGCCCCCTTCTTCCTGGACGAGGTCGTCCGCCACGGCACCGAGGGCTGTGCCTACCTCCTCGCCGTCGACACCGACATGAACACCGTCGACGGCTACGCCATGTCCTCCTGGGACAACGGCTACGGCGACTTCGCCATGCGCCCCGACCTCACCACCCTGCGCCGGGTGCCGTGGCACGAGGGCACCGCCCTGGTCCTCGCCGACCTCGCCTGGGCCGACGGCACGCCCGTCACCGCCGCGCCCCGGCAGATCCTGCGCCGCCAGCTCGAACGCCTCGCCGAACACGGCTACACCGCCCACGTCGGCACCGAGCTGGAGTTCATCGTCTTCAAGGACACCTACGAGCAGGCGTGGGACCGGGGCTACCGCGAGCTGACCCCCGCCAACCAGTACAACGTCGACTACTCCGTCCTCGGGACCGGTCGCGTCGAGCCCCTGCTGCGCCGCATCCGCAACGAGATGGCGGGCGCGGGCCTGGCCGTCGAGTCGGCCAAGGGCGAGTGCAACCCGGGCCAGCACGAGATCGTGTTCCGCTACGACGAGGCCCTGGTCACCTGCGACCAGCACGCCGTCTACAAGACCGGAGCCAAGGAGATCGCCGCCCAGGAGGGCATGGCGCTCACCTTCATGGCCAAGTTCAACGAACGCGAGGGCAACTCCTGCCACATCCACCTCTCGCTGCGCTCCACCACCGACCCCGGACGCTCCGTCATGGCGGCTGAGGACGGGGAGATGTCGCCCGTGATGCGGCACTTCCTGGCCGGCCAGCTCGCCGCCCTGCGCGACCTCTCCCTCCTCTTCGCGCCGAACATCAACTCGTACAAGCGGCTGCGCCCCGGCTCCTTCGCCCCGACCGCCGTCGCCTGGGGCCACGACAACCGCACCTGCGCCCTGCGCGTCGTCGGCCACGGCGCCTCGCTGCGCTTCGAGAACCGGCTCCCCGGCGGCGACGTCAACCCGTACCTCGCCGTCGCCGGACTTGTCGCCGCCGGCCTGTACGGCATCGAGCACGAGCTCGCACTCCCCGAACCCTGCGGGGGCAACGCCTACACCGCCGACTACGACCACGTCCCGGCCACCCTGCGCGAGGCCGCCGCCCTCTGGGAGGAGAGCGGGATCGCCCGCGAGGCGTTCGGCGAGGACGTCGTCGCGCACTACCGCACCATGGCCCGCGTCGAACTCGACGCCTTCGACGCGGCGGTGACCGACTGGGAACTGCGCCGCTCCTTCGAACGCCTGTGACCACGACGCCCGCGAGGCCGCGACCGCTGTGAGGACCCCGTGATCCACGAGCACCACGTCCTGAACCCGGCGACCGAAGAGGTCGTCGCCACCGTCCCCGCCACCTCCGCCCAGGACGTCCGCACCGCCGTCGTCCGCGCCACCGCAGCCCAGCGCACCTGGGCCGCGCTCGCCCCCGCCGACCGGGCCCGGCTGCTGCGCCGGTTCGCCGCCGCCGTCGACGCCCGCACCGAGGAGCTGGCCCGGCTGGAGGTCCGCGAGGCCGGCCACACCATCTCCAACGCCCGCTGGGAAGCGGGCAACGTCCGCGACCTGCTCGACTACGCGGCCGGCGGTGTGGAACGGCTCAGCGGCCGGCAGATCCCCGTCCCCGGCGGCATCGACCTCACGATCCTCGAACCCCTGGGCGTCGTCGGCGTCATCGCCCCCTGGAACTTCCCGATGCCCATCGCCGCCTGGGGCACCGCCCCCGCCCTCGCCGCCGGCAACGCGGTGATCCTGAAACCCGCCGAGACCACCCCGCTCACCGCCCTCCGTCTCGCGGAGACCGCCCTGGAGGCGGGCCTGCCCGCACACCTCTTCCAGGTCCTGCCCGGTGCGGGGGACGAGGCCGGCAACGCCCTGGTCGAACACCCGGACGTCGCCAAGATCGTGTTCACCGGCTCCACCCGCACCGGCAAGCGGATCATGGCCAAGTGCGCCGACCGCCTCAAGCGGGTCACCCTCGAACTCGGCGGCAAGAGCCCCAGCATCGTCTTCGCCGACGCCGACATCGAGGCCGCCGCGGCCGCCGCCCCCGACTCCTTCCTGGACAACGCCGGCCAGGACTGCTGCGCCCGCACCCGCATCCTCGTCCAGCGCTCCGCGTACGACCGGTTCCTGGAGCACCTCGCCCCGGCCGTCGCCGCGTACACCGTCGGCGACCCCGCCGACGAGAGGACGCGGATGGGCCCGCTCATCTCCCGTACCCAGCTCGCCCGCGTACGCGGATACGTCCCCGAGGGCGCCGCCGCGATCCGGGGGAGCGCGCCCGAGGGGCCCGGCTTCTGGTTCCCGCCGACCGTGCTCACCGACGTCCCGGCGGACGCGCCCGTCGCGACCGAGGAGGTGTTCGGGCCCGTCGCCGTCGTGCTGCCCTTCGAGGACGAGGCGGACGCCGTACGCCTCGCCAACGCCACCGACTACGGGCTCGCCGGCTCGCTCTGGACCCGCGACGTGGGGCGCGCCCTGCGCGTGTCCCGGGCCGTCCGGGCGGGCAACCTCTCCGTCAACTCGCATGCGGCGGTGCGCTACTGGACCCCGTTCGGCGGGTTCAAGCAGTCCGGCGTCGGGCGCGAGCTGGGGCCCGACGCACTCACCGCCTTCACCGAGACCAAGAACGTCTTCCTGAGCACGGAGGCATGAAACGCCCATGACCACGGACCCCGAGATCATCTGCCGCCGCCTCGTCGGCCGCACCGCCGTCATCACCGGCGCCGGCAGCGGCATCGGCCTGGCCACCGCCCACCGGCTCGCGTCCGAGGGGGCGCACGTCGTCTGCGGCGACATCGACGCGAAGGCCGGCGAGGCGGCGGCCGAAGCGGTCGGCGGCACCTTCGTACGCGTCGACGTGACCGACCCCGGACAGGTCGACGAGCTGTTCCGCACGGCCGACGACACCTACGGATCGGTCGACATCGCCTTCAACAACGCGGGCATCTCACCGCCCGAGGACGACTCCATCCTCACCACGGGGCTGGAGGCGTGGCAGCGCGTCCAGGACGTCAACCTCACCTCCGTCTACCTGTGCTGCAAGGCCGCCCTGCCCTACATGCGCCGCCGGCGCCGGGGCTCCATCATCAACACCGCCTCCTTCGTGGCCCGGATGGGCGCGGCCACCTCGCAGATCTCGTACACCGCGTCCAAGGGCGGGGTGCTGGCCATGACCCGCGAACTGGGCGTCCAGTTCGCCCGCGAGGGCATCCGCGTCAACGCGCTCTGCCCGGGACCGGTCAACACCCCGCTGCTCCGGGAGCTGTTCGCCAAGGACCCGGAGCGGGCGGCCCGGCGGCTGGTGCACATCCCGCTCGGCCGGTTCGCCGAGGCCACCGAGATCGCGGCCGCCGTCGCCTTCCTGGCGAGCGACGACTCCTCGTTCGTCAACGCCACCGACTTCCTGGTGGACGGCGGCATCTCCGGCGCCTATGTCACACCGCTGTAGACCGCTCTCCGGAGTGGAGCGATGAGCTACCCGACGCCGCCCGGCTGGTACCCGGACACCTCCGCGCCCGGCACCGAGCGCTGGTGGGACGGGACGGCGTGGACCGCGCACACCCGTGCACGAGGACGCCGACGTGCTCACCGACCAGCTCAACGGCATCACGCTGCCCATCCCGGACGGCTGGGAGCGGCCGGAGCGCACCTCCGGCCAGCTCCTCACGGATGCGCACCGAGAAGTCGTACGAATGCCCCGGCGCGTCCTCCGCGTACTGCTATCCCGGCACCGTCACCACCCGGAGCCCCGGCGGCACCGACGCCACCACCCTCGAAGCCCTCGCCGAGGAGGACATCACCGAGGCCGCCGACCGCGCCTACGACCAGGACATCGTCGGCCGGCGCACCCACGGCGGCAGCACCGGCCACCGGCAGACCGCCGCCGGCGAGGTCACCGTGGCCGGCCGCACCGGCTACCGCATCCGCTGGAAGGTCACCACCGCCCACGGCCCCGGCGGCTACGTGCAGTCCCTCGCCTTCCCCTCACCCACCGGCAGCGAGTCGCCCGTCATCGTCCGGTACGCCTTCGACGCCGGCCCCGACGGACCGCCCCTGGACCTCATGGACCCCCTCACGCGGGGCATCCGCCCGATCGGCGACGACGCTACGGACGGCGGCGTCGGCAGCGCCGTCGAGCACGCGCCCTAGAGGAACGTACGGCCCTCACCCCGGTACGTCGGAACCGTCGCCGTCACCCGGTCGCCCTCGATCAGGTGCAGCGCGTCGAACCGCTCGCACAGCTCACCGGCCTTCGCGTGCCGGAACCACACCTTGTCACCGATCAGCAGATCGTCGGCCGGGGCGCCCAGCAGCGGGGTCTGCACCTCGCCCGGGCCCTCCTGCGGGTCGTAGCGCAGCCCTTCCGGGAGGTACGGGACCGGCAGCCGGTCCGCCCCGGCCGCGCCCGACGCCGGATAGCCGCCCCCGAGCACCGTCACCACTCCCACGCCCGGCCGCCGCACCACGGGCTGCGCGAACAGGGCCGCCGGGCGGGCGGTGAACGAGGTGTAGTTGTCGAACAGACGCGGCACGTACAGCCCCGAACCGGCGGCGATCTCCGTCACCGCTTCCTCCGCCGCCGTGTGCTGCACGCTGCCCGTGCCGCCGCCGTTCACGAACTCCAGGTCCGGCGCGACGGCCCGGACCGCCCGCACCACCTCGGCCCGCCGGGCAGCCAGCTCCTTACGGGCCGTGGCCTGCATCAGCCGGATCGCCCGGGACCGCAGCGGACGCCCCGCCACCGCGTCCCCGACGCCCGCGATGTGCCCCTCGTACGCCATCAGCCCGACCAGCCGGAAACCGGGGCGCCGGACCACGGACCTGGCCAGGTCGGCCAGCTGGGCGGGGGAGCGCAGCGGCGAACGCAGGGCCCCGATCCGGACCCGGCCGCCGAGCATCCGCAGCGAGGTGTCCAGCTCCAGGCAGACCCGGAACTCCTGGGAGGCGCCCGCCCGTGCCGCGTCGATCAGGTCCAGCTGGGCGTGGTCGTCCACCATCACCGTCACGGCGGCGGCGAGCTTCGGGTCGGCGGCCAGCTCCGCGTACGCCGGGCGGTCGGCGGAGGGATACGCCAGCAGCACGTCGTCGAAGCCGGCCCGGGCCAGCCACAGCGACTCCGCGAGCGTGAACGACATGATCCCGGCGAACCCGGGCCGGGCCAGCACCCGCTCCAGCAGGGCCCGGCAGCGCACCGATTTGCTCGCCACCCGGACCGGCTTGCCCGCCGCCCGGCGTACGAGATCGTCCGCGTTGGTGTCGAACGCCTCCAGATCCACGACGGCGACGGGAGCGTCGAGATGGGCGGTGGCCCGGTCGTAACGGGCCCGGTCAGTGGCTCGGGCAGTCATGGCCGCAGCTTGCCAGACGGTTCTACCGCTGGGTAGGGGGATGATCCGTGCAGATCCGCCGGTGCGCGGGCCGCACGCTCCCCCCCCGGGTCTCCGCAGCCCGTAGAGTGACGCCCACGCGGCGCACGGGGCCCCGCCCGCGGGCGGGGGGACGCGCGGTACGGAACGGACCAGGGGGGCGGATGAGCACCGAAGCACGGCGCGCCCCCGTCCCACCCCGCCCGACGACCCCGCCCCACCCCGCCGCACCGGCGTACGACCCCGCACCGTCCCCCGCCGACCGGCCGCCCCCCGAGGCGCCGGCTCGCCCCCGCCGGGCCGTGGCCGCCGGTGTCTGCGGCGTCCTCGGGCTCGGGCTGATCGCCGGGGCCGCCGTCGGAAGCCGGCTCACCGGCGGCTCCGACGACGATCCCGCCGCCCGCAGCGCGTACACCGTGGGCCGGGAGGCCTGGCACAGCATCCCCGTGAACACCCTCTTCCCGCGCACCCTGAAGGGCGACGGCGCCGGGCCCGGCGGCGCCGACCGGGTCTGGACGAGGCTCGCCGTCGCGCCCGAAAGCGGCTGCGCCGACGCGCTCGACCCGCTGCTCGCCAAGACGCTGCGTACGGTCGGCTGCGCCCACGTCCTGCGCGCCACGTACACCGACGCGACCGCCAGCAGCGTCACGACGGTCGGGTTCGTGTTCGCCGACGCCGACGCCGACGCCATGCGGGCCCTCGGCGCCCGGTTCGCCGACCAGCACCTCGACCGCCGCACCGACCTGCTGCCCCGCACCTACCCCGTGAAGGACAGCCCGGCCGCCTCGTTCGGGGCCCGGCAGCGCGCCAGCTGGTCGGTCCACGTGCTGACCGAGATCCCCGTGGTCGCCTTCGCCGTGTCGGGGTTCGCCGACGGACGCGTGAGCACCCCGCCGCAGCCCGCCGACCGGGCCATGGCCAACGGCGCCACGACCCCCGCCGCGCAGGCCGGACTCGGCCACGAGGCCAAGGGCCTGTCCGACGGCGTCGAACGCGCGCTGCGCACCCACGTCGCCGGCCTCACGGAGCGGCCGCGATGAAACACACCCTGGGCGTCCTCTGCGCGGCCACCGCCCTCGTCCTGCTCCCCGCGCCTCCCGCCGGGGCCGACACCATCCGGGCCCAGCAGTGGGGCCTGGCCGCCCTGCACACCGACCGGGCCTGGGAGACCACGCGCGGCAAGGGCGTCACCGTCGCCGTGGTCGACACCGGGGTCGACGGCAGTCTGCCGGACCTCGCGGGCCAGGTCCTGCCCGGCAAGGACCTCATCGGCTTCGGAGCCGGGCGCGGCGACAAGGCATGGGCCAGGCACGGCACCGCCATGGCCGGGATCATCGCGGGCCGGGGCCACGGCAGCGGACGGGCCGACGGCGTCCTGGGCATCGCGCCCGAGGCGAAGATCCTCCCGGTCCGCGTCATCCTCGAAGCGAGCGACCCGGACCGTGCCGAGGCCCGCAGGACGCGGGGCACGGCGCTCGCCGACGGCATCCGCTGGGCCGCCGACCACGGAGCCGACGTCATCAACCTCTCCCTCGGCGACGACAGCGAGTCCGCGCACCCCGAGCCCGGCGAGGACGCCGCCGTCCGGTACGCGCTGAAGAAGGGCGCCGTCGTCGTCGCCTCGGCCGGCAACGGGGGCGAGAAGGGCGACCACGTCTCGTACCCCGCCGCCTACCCCGGGGTGATCGCCGCCGCGGCCGTGGACCGGTACGGCACCCACGCCTCGTTCTCCACCCGCCGCTGGTACGCCACCGTGAGCGCCCCCGGCGACGACATCGTCGTACCGGCGCCCGACCAGAAGTACTACGTGGAATGGGGCACGTCCGCCGCCGCCGCGTTCGTCTCCGGCGCGGTGGCCCTGGTGAAGTCCGCGCACCCCGGACTCACGCCCACGCAGATCAGGAAGCTGCTCACCGACACCGCGCGCGACGCCCCCGCCGGCGGCCGCGACGACGCACGCGGCCACGGGATCGTCGACCCGGCCGCGGCCATCGAGGCGGGCGACGGCCTCCGCTCCGCCGACGCGCGCGGCGACTCCGCCCCGGCCGGCTACCGCAAGCGGTACTTCGGCGCCGGGCCCGCGCCCGAGCCCGAGGACGGCGGACCGGCCGGATGGCTCGCCCCGGCGGCCGGCGGCCTCGGCGTGCTCCTGCTGGCGGCGGGCGCGCTGCTGTGGCGCGGGCGCTCCCCGTCCTCCACCCGGAACCGCTGACCGGGCCCCGCCGGCCAGGCACTACGCTCGCCCTGTGGCGCAGAAGAACATCCCGGACCCCGGTTACTCCGACGACGACGGCACCGCCGACCCCGCCCTGGCCTCGGCGCTCGCCGCCTGGGCCGAGGACCACGCGGCCGTCGCGCCGGTCCTCGAAGCCCTGAAGAGGGCCCGGCTCCTGGTCCCCGTGGTGGCCGTCCTCGGCGAGGTGGAGGAGGACGAGCGGGGGCTGCGGCGCGAGAAGACCAGTGACATGGCCGTGCCCACCCTCCAGGCCGGGGACCGTCGCGCCCTGCCCGCCTTCACCTCCACCGCGTCGCTGGCCCGGTGGGATCCGCAGGCCCGCCCCGTCGCCGTACCCCTGCACCAGGCGCTCCAGGCCGCCGCGCACGAGAAGGCCGACACGGTGGTGCTCGACCTCGCCGGGCCGGTGGCGTTCGAGCTGACCGGGGCCGCCCTGCGCGCCCTGGCCGAGGGCCGTGCCAGCGCGGACCCGCTGGACGACCCCGCGGTCACCGCCGCCGTCCGCGCGGCGGTCGCCGCCGAGCCCGCCGTGCTCCGCGCGCATCTCGGCCCCGGAAGCGCCGACGGCACCCTCGCCCTGGTCCTGGCGGCGGACGCCGACCCGGCCCAGACGGCGGGCCGGGTCGCCCGCGCGCTGGCGGCCGACGAGGTGCTGCGCGCCCGGCTGGTCCGGGGCCTGGACCTCGCGCTGCTCCCGGCCGGGGCGCGCACACCGGGTGAGCCCCTGTTCACGCGCTGACCGCCCGTACGGTTCAGCGCGCGCGAAGCCGCACGCGGCCGGAGAATTGCGAAGAAACGAGACGATCTTCGCGAGGTGGTTGTATGCAGACGCGGACAGCCGTGTCGGAGTTCCTCGGCACCCTGCTGCTGGTCTTCTTCGGCGTCGGGTCGGCGGTGCTGTGCACCGAGTTCATCGGGATCGTGGGCATCGCCCTCTCCTTCGGTTTCGTGCTCCTCGCCCTCGCCTACGCCCTCGGTCCGATCTCCGGCTGCCACATCAACCCGGCGGTCACGCTCGGCATGCTGACCGCCCGGCGGATCGACGTGCGCACGGCGGTGACGTACTGGATCGCGCAGTTCCTCGGCGGCATCGCCGGCGCGGCGCTGCTGTTCCTGCTGGCCAAGCAGGTGCCGGGGCTGAAGACGAGCGGGCACTTCGGGAGCAACGGCTACGGTGACCGCTCCGACGTGCACATCGGCATCGGCGGCGCCTTCCTCGCCGAGGTGGTGCTCACCTTCCTGCTGGTCTTCGTGGTCCTCGCGGTGACGCACAAGGTGGCGGTCGTCGGCTTCGACGGGCTGCCCATCGGCATCTCCCTCGCGGTGATCCACCTGGTCGGCATCCCGCTCACCGGCACCTCGGTCAACCCGGCCCGGAGCCTCGGCCCCGCCCTGTTCGCGGGCGGCGCGGCCCTCTCCCAGCTGTGGCTGTTCATCGTGGCGCCGCTGGCCGGCGGCATCCTCGCGGCGCTCGCCCACCGGCTGACGCACCCCTCCCTGCGCGGCGGGGAGACGGCCGCGGAGGTCTGACCCGCGTTGCCCGTACGTGAGTGAGCCCCCGCCGGAAGGACCGGCGGGGGCTCACTCACGTACGGAAGGAAAGGGGGAAGGCCGACGCTCAGCCGAAGACCGGGCCGGTGTACTTCTCGCCCGGGCCCTGACCCGGCTCGTCCGGGACGAGCGACGCCTCGCGGAAGGCCAGCTGGAGGGATTTCAGGCCGTCGCGCAGCGGGGCGGCGTGGAAGGAGCTGATCTCGGTGGTGCTGGCGTCCAGCAGGCCGGCCAGCGCGTGCACCAGCTTGCGGGCCTCGTCCAGGTCCTTGTGCGCGTCGCCGTCCTCGGTCAGGCCGAGCTTCACGGCGGCGGCGCTCATCAGGTTGACGGCGACCGTCACGATCACCTCGACGGCGGGCACCTCCGCGATGTCGCGGGCCATCTCGTCGAAGCCGGGGGAATCACTGCTGGGGGTCGCGTCACTCATGCGCCTTACGATAGGCCCACGGCGGCGGCCCCCCGTCTGCGGGAGCCGGTGAGACGGCCGGTTGGTGCACGCCCGGCCGAACTGCTAACCTTGTGTAACGACCGGCCGGACAGCTATGTGCCCGGCCCACAAGTGGAGGCTCCGTTCTCCCACCTGACCGCCCTCTGGGCGGCGGGTCACCGGTCAGGCGGTCCCCATCGTTCCGTACGGACGATGGAACCGCCCGATGCGCCCCGCGGTTCACCGTGGCGGTGTTCCGGTTTTCCAGGAGCCCCGCCTGTGTCCCGTCCGGGGCATTTTTCTTGCTCCGATGCGGTTGGTCCGTCTGAAACAGACGTTACGTGGCTGTCCGCCAGGCGGTCGCGTGGTGCTACCGAGGAGGATCCATCAGCGCCGAGCCCCGCATCAACGACCGGATTCGCGTGCCCGAGGTGCGACTTGTCGGTCCCAGTGGCGAGCAGGTCGGAATCGTGCCGCTTGCCAAGGCCCTGGAACTCGCACAGGAGTACGACCTCGACCTGGTCGAGGTGGCGGCAACCGCCCGTCCGCCCGTGTGCAAGCTCATGGACTACGGGAAGTTCAAGTACGAGTCGGCCATGAAGGCCCGTGAAGCGCGCAAGAACCAGGCGCACACGGTCATCAAGGAGATGAAGCTCCGGCCGAAGATCGACCCGCACGACTATGACACCAAGAAGGGTCACGTCGTCCGGTTCCTCAAGCAGGGCGACAAGGTCAAGATCACGATCATGTTCCGCGGTCGTGAGCAGTCCCGCCCCGAGCTGGGCTTCCGACTGCTCCAGCGTCTCGCTTCGGACGTGGAGGAACTCGGCTTCATCGAGTCCAACCCGAAGCAGGACGGCCGGAACATGATCATGGTTCTGGGCCCGCACAAGAAGAAGACCGAAGCCATGGCCGAGGCCCGCGAGGCCCAGGCCGCCCGCAAGGCGGAGCGCCAGGGGACCAACACCCCCGACGCCGCGCCCGCGGACCAGGCCCCCGAGGCTCCGGCCGAGGCGGCGCCCGAGGCCGAGGCCGAGACCGAGACACCTTCCGAGGCGTGACCGCGGGGGGTGCCATCCAGGCACCCCCGGGTCCCCCCGGAACCCCCATCAAGATCTGACGCCCCTGCAGTCCGGTGCCCGCACCGAGAGGGGCGCCACTGACGAGGAGAGAACGGCGCGATGCCGAAGAACAAGACGCACAGCGGTGCCAGCAAGCGCTTCAAGATCACCGGCTCCGGCAAGGTGCTCCGCGAGAGGGCCGGCAAGCGCCACCTGCTCGAGCACAAGTCGTCCAAGAAGACCCGCTCGCTGACCGGCACGGTCGTCGTGGCTCCGGCCGACGCCAAGAAGATCAAGAAGCTTCTCGGCAAGTGAGGCCGTCGTCCCCGGTGAGTCCGGGGACGCGCCCTCGATCCGACCGGGACCAATTCGTTTCCGGGCCGTGTGAGTACGACCACGGCCCCGCTACAAGGAGTTAACAAGTGGCACGCGTCAAGCGGGCAGTCAACGCCCACAAGAAGCGCCGGGCGATCCTCGAGCAGGCCAGCGGTTACCGCGGTCAGCGGTCGCGCCTGTACCGCAAGGCCAAGGAGCAGGTCACCCACTCCCTGGTCTACAACTACAACGACCGCAAGAAGCGCAAGGGCGACTTCCGTCAGCTCTGGATCCAGCGCATCAACGCGGCCGCCCGCCAGAACGGCATGACGTACAACCGCCTCATCCAGGGGCTGAAGGCCGCCAACATCGAGGTGGACCGCAAGATCCTGGCCGAGCTCGCGGTCAACGACGCCAACGCGTTCGCCGCCCTCGTCGAGGTCGCCCAGAAGGCCCTCCCGAGCGACGTCAACGCCCCGAAGGCCGCCTGACCCAGGCCGTACTTCTTGGCTCTCGAGCCGGACCCGCAGGCGCCCGCCGTCTGCGGGTCCGGTGCGTTGTGCCACCAGGACCTTTTCGTAACGCAGAGAGGCTCGCCGTCGATCATGGGCATCCCTGAACTGATCTCCCCGCGTTCGCCGCGGGTCGCCGCTGCCCGGCGGCTGGCCAGGCGCAACTTCCGCGGCAAGGAGCGCAGGTTCATCGCCGAGGGGCCGCAGGCCGTGCGCGAGGCCGCCGAGCACCGGGGCGACGACGGCGAACCGACCCTGGTCGAACTCTTCGCCACCGTCGAGGCCGCCGAACGCTACGCCGCCATCATCGACGCCGCCCACGCGGCCGGCGCCCGCGTCCACCTCGCCGGTCCGGACGTCCTCGCCGACGTCTCCCAGACCGTGACCCCGCAGGGCCTCATCGGGGTCTGCCGCTTCCTCGACTCGCCCTTCGACGCGATCCTCGCGGCCCGGCCCAAGCTGGTCGCCGTCCTGGCCCACGTCCGCGACCCCGGCAACGCCGGCACGGTCCTGCGCTGCGCCGACGCGGCGGGCGCCGACGCGGTGGTCCTGACCGACGCCTCCGTCGACCTGTACAACCCCAAATCCGTGCGTGCCTCGGTCGGTTCGCTCTTCCACCTGCCGGTCGCCGTGGGCGTCCCGGTCGAACAGGCCGTACGCGGGCTGCGCGAGGCGGGCGTCCGCATCCTGGCCGCCGACGGGGCCGGCTCGGACGACCTCGACGACGAGCTGGACGCGGGCACGATGGGCGGACCCACCGCCTGGGTCTTCGGCAACGAGGCGTGGGGCCTGCCGGAGGAGACCCGCGCCCTGGCCGACGCCGTGGTGCGGGTGCCGATCCACGGCAAGGCGGAGAGCCTGAACCTCGCCACCGCCGCCGCCGTCTGCCTCTACGCCTCCGCGCGCGCCCAGCGCCCCCGCCGCACCACTGGCTGAGCCCCCTCCGCGCCCTCCACTTCGACGGAGAGCCGCCACAGGGTGTCGCTCCGTCACCGACGACTAGTAGGGTGACGCACTCGGGGGCCCACTGCACCGGTTCGAGAGTGGGGTACGGGAATGGCTGTCGGCATGAGCGGGCCGCGCGCGGCACACGCGGCCGTCGTGCGCGGCGACGGCGGACCGCAGGACCCCGCCGTCGTGGACGCCCTGGTGGGCGCCCTCGGGCTGGACCCCGACGACCTCCCCGACGGGCTCGCCGTCGCCGACGGGACCGGCCGGATCATCTGCTTCAACGCCGCCGCCGTCCGCATCACGGCCGTGCCCGCGACCGCCGCCCTCGGCCGTCCGCTGGAGCAGGTGCTGCCGCTCGAAGACCTCAAGGGCCGCCGCTGGTGGGAGCTGACCGACCCCTACGGCGGCCTCGCCACCCGGACCGGCCAGCCCGAGCGCAACCTCCTGCTGCCCGGCGGGCGCGAGGTCCTGGTCTCCGCCCGCTATGTGCGTGAGACCCCCACCGGACCGGTCCGCCGCCTGGTGGTCAGCCTGCGCGGCACCGAGGCCCGCCGCCGCACCGAGCGCAGCGACGCCGAACTCATCGCGACCGTCGCCCACGAACTGCGCTCGCCGCTGACCTCGGTCAAGGGCTTCACGGCGACGCTCCTGGCCAAGTGGGAGCGGTTCACCGACGACCAGAAGCGCCTGATGCTGGAGACGGTGTACGCGGACGCCAACCGGGTCACCCGCCTCATCACCGAGCTCCTGGACATCTCCCGGATCGACTCCGGCCGCCTGGAGCTGCGCCGCCAGCCCGTCGACCTCTCCGCCGCCGTCGAGCGCCACGTGCAGGCGCACACCGCGGCGGGCCAGGACCCCGGCCGTTTCCTCGTCCGCACCTGCCAGCCGCTGCCCGCGGTGTGGGCCGACCCGGACAAGGTCGACCAGGTGCTCGGCAACCTGCTGGAAAACGCGGTGCGGCACGGCGAGGGAACTGTCACCATCGACGTGGCACCCGCACCGGCGAAGAGCGACGAGAAGGGAGCGGCCGTCACCGTGAGCGACGAAGGTCCCGGCATCCCCGAGGAGTCGATGAGCCGCGTCTTCACCCGCTTCTGGCGGGGCAGCAAGCGCGGCGGCACGGGCCTGGGCCTCTACATCGTCAAGGGCATCGTCGAGGCCCACGGCGGCACCATCACGGTCGGCCGCGGCCCCGGAGGCGGCGCGGAGTTCCGATTTATGCTGCCCGTGAGCACGCCGGCCTACCTGAGTTAAGGCCCCGAGCGGCCCACGGGCGCCCCACCCGCCCCGAGACCCTTAGACTCGACCCTTGGCACCTTTGCGTCCTCCGGTCTTCGAGCGAGGTCACGGGGGTCCGGGAGTATCCCCCCGGTAAGCGCAGCACTCAGCCAATCGGAAGTACGGGAAGAGATGTCGGCACCGAACAAGTCGTACGACCCAGTCGAGGTCGAGGCACTGAAACCGGAAGAGATCGAGCGCATCCGGGACGAGGCGCTCGCCGCCTTCGCCGCCGCGGGCGACCTCGACGCGCTCGCCCAGGCGAAGACCGCGCACACCGGTGGCACCTCGCCCCTGTCGCTCGCCAACCGCGAGATCGGCGCACTGCCCCCGCAGGCCAAGGCCGAGGCCGGCAAGCGCGTCGGCCAGGCCCGCGCCGCCGTGGGCCGCGCCCTCGCGGCTCGCCAGACGGAGCTGGAGGCCGAGCGTGACGCCCGCGTCCTGGTCGAGGAGGCGGTGGACGTCACCCTCCCCTACGACCGCAGCCCGGCCGGCGCCCGCCACCCGCTGACGACCTTCATGGAGCGCGTCGCCGACGTCTTCGTGGCCATGGGCTACGAGATCGCCGAGGGCCCCGAGGCCGAGGCCGAGTGGTTCAACTTCGACGCCCTCAACTTCGTGCCCGACCACCCGGCCCGGCAGATGCAGGACACCTTCTTCGTCCAGGGCCCCGACGGCGCGAAGAACGACGAGTCCGGTGTCGTGCTGCGTACGCACACCTCCCCGGTCCAGGCCCGCACCCTGCTCGACCGCGAGCCCCCGGTCTACGTCGTCTGCCCCGGCCGCGTCTACCGCACCGACGAGCTCGACGCCACGCACACCCCGGTCTTCCACCAGATCGAGCTGCTCGCCGTGGACGAGGGCCTCACCATGGCCGACCTGAAGGGCACCCTCGACCACATGGTCCAGGCGCTCTTCGGCCCGGACATGAAGACCCGGCTGCGGCCGAACTTCTTCCCGTTCACCGAGCCGTCCGCCGAGATGGACATGGTCTGCTACGTCTGCCGCGGCGCCTCCGTCGGCAACCCGGACCGCCCCTGCCGCACCTGCGGCAGCGAGGGCTGGATCGAGCTCGGCGGCTGCGGCATGGTCAACCCCAAGGTGCTCACCGCCTGCGGCGTCGACCCCCAGAAGTACAGCGGATTCGCCTTCGGGTTCGGCATCGAACGGATGCTGATGTTCCGCCACAACGTCGAAGACATGCGAGACATGGTCGAAGGTGACGTCCGGTTCACCCGGCCCTTCGGGATGGAGATCTGATGCGCGTCCCGCTTTCCTGGCTGCGGGAGTACGTCGACCTGCCGGCCACCGAGACCGGCCGTGACGTGCAGGCCAAGCTGGTCGCCGTCGGCCTGGAGGTCGAGACGGTCGAGCAGACCGGCGCCGGCCTCACCGGCCCGCTGGTCGTCGGGCAGGTGCTGACCATCGAGGAGCTGGAGGGCTTCAAGAAGCCCATCCGCTTCTGCACGGTCGACGTCGGCACCGCCAACGGCACCGGCGAGCCGCAGGAGATCGTCTGCGGTGCCCGTAACTTCGCCGTCGGCGACAAGGTGGTCGTGGTCCTGCCCGGCGCCGTGCTCCCCGGCGACTTCGCGATCGCCGCCCGCAAGACGTACGGCAGGACCTCGCACGGCATGATCTGCTCCGCCGACGAGCTCGGCATGGGCGACGACGGCACCCACGGCATCATCGTGCTCCCGCCCGAGTACGAGGCCGGCACCGACGCGATCGAGCTCCTGGAGCTCCGCGACGAGGTCCTGGACATCGCCGTCACGCCCGACCGCGGCTACTGCCTGTCCATGCGCGGCGTCGCCCGCGAGACCGCCATCGCCTACGGCCTTCCGCTGCGCGACCCGGCGCTCCTCGACGTACCCGCGCCCAACGCGTACGGCTACCCGGTCAAGGTCTCCGACCCGATCGGCTGCTCCCGCTTCACCGCGCGCACCGTCACCGGACTCCAGCCCGAGGCCCGCACCCCGATCTGGATGCAGCGCCGGCTGCAGAAGGCGGGTATGCGGCCGATCTCGCTCGCCGTCGACGTCACCAACTACGTGATGCTCGAACTCGGCCAGCCGCTGCACGCCTACGACCGGACCCGGATCGACGGCCCGATCGGGGTCCGCCGTGCCGAGCAGGGCGAGAAGCTCACCACGCTCGACGGCGCGGTCCGCGTCCTGGACTCCGGCGACCTCGTCATCACCGACAACCGCGGCCCCATCGGCCTCGCGGGCGTCATGGGCGGCGCCGACACGGAGATCGCCGACGCCGCCGAGGGCGCGCACACCGCCGAGGTCGTCATCGAGGCCGCGCACTTCGACGCGATCTCGATCGCCCGCACCGCGCGCCGCCACAAGCTGCCCTCCGAGGCGTCCAAGCGCTTCGAGCGCGGTGTCGACCCGCAGGCCGCCGCCGCTGCCGCCCAGCGCACCGTCGACCTCCTGGTCCTCCTGGCCGGCGGCACCGCCGAGGCGGGCGTCACCGAGGTCAGCGCCCCGTCCGCGCCCCGCACCATCGCCATGCCGGCCGACCACCCCGACAAGGTCGCCGGCGTCGCCTACGGCCGCGAGATCGTCGTCCGCCGCCTCCAGGAGGTCGGCTGCGACGTCTACGGGCAGGACGAGCTCCTGGTCACCACGCCGTCCTGGCGTCCCGACCTCACCGAGCCGAACGACCTGGCCGAAGAGGTCATCCGCCTGGAGGGCTACGAGAACCTGCCCTCCACGCTGCCGACCCCGCCCTCCGGCCGCGGCCTCACCGACCGCCAGCGGCTGCACCGCCGCGTCGGCCGCGCGCTCGCGGGCGCCGGTTACGTCGAGGCGCTGAACTACCCGTTCATCGGCGAGGCGGTCCTCGACCAGCTCGGCCTGGAGGCGGACGACGCCCGCCGCCGCACGGTGAAGCTCGTCAACCCGCTCTCCGACGGGGAGCCCTCGCTGCGCACCACGCTGCTGCCGGGTCTCCTCGGAGCGCTGCGCCGCAACGACGGCCGCGGCAGCCACGACCTCGCGCTCTTCGAGACCGGTCTCGTCTTCAGGCCCATGGGCGACGAGACCAAGCCCGTCCGGCTGCCCGTCGACCGGCGCCCCTCGGAGCAGGACATCGCCTCGCTCGACGCCGCGCTCCCGCGTCAGCCGCGCCGCGCCGCCGTCGTCCTCGCGGGCGCCCACGA